>JABDJT010000436.1 GCA_013003335.1 Verrucomicrobiales bacterium
GTTTTCCCAACCACGCTTCGGACATGTCCTGCCCGTCCAACCCGGAAGCCGTTTCCTTTTTGAGCGGCAGGTCACAGAGCTCCGCCAGGGTCGGGAGAAAGTCGATTGCGGCCAGGACGGTCGAATCATCCACCGTCTTCGCCGGGATCCGGCCGGGCCACCGGAGGATCAGCGGTTCGCGAATCCCCCCTTCGTACAGGCTGCGCTTTCGGCCCCGGAACGGACCGGTCGACCCGACCCCGCTGTGAGCCGCGTTGAAGGCCCGGATGTCTTCCGGCCCGTTGTCGCTCGTGAAAACCACCAGCGTGTTTTCCCGCATACCCAATTCCTCCAACTTTGCCAGGACCCGGCCGATCTGCCGGTCCAGCTCGGACACCGCAGCGTAATAGACCTGGGTGGCACCCGCGAAAGGAGCCTGCTTCCCGGCGCTGTAGCGGCGATACGGCTCCATCTGTTCGCCGGTGGGATTCAGGGGAGCATGAGGGACCAGCGTCGAGTAATTGATGAACCATCGCTGATCGCGGTGTTCCTCCAGGAAACGGACGACTTCGTCCGCCACCAGGGTGGGTGCGTTCTGCCAAAACTCCGCCGTGACAGGTCCGCGATTGATGCGTTTTCCGTTTCCCTGCAAAACGACAGAATCATCCACTCCGTAGGCTGACGGTTCCGGCGCTCCCTCGCCGATTCCAAGATGCCACTTTCCAAAATGACCGGTGGCATAGCCCGCGCCCTTCATCAGGTCCATCAACGTCACCACTTCCGGATCCAGGAAATTTACGATCCCGCGCTGGCTGTTGCGATCCGGCCCGGCAATGTGCGCATGAATCCCGAGCCGTCCCGGGTAACGCCCGGTCAGAAACGCCGCCCGGCTCGGCGAACAGGCCGGAGCATTGACGTAAAATTGCGTGAACATCCGCCCTTCCGCAGCCAGCCCGTCCAGGTTTGGCGTTTTCAGTTCCGGATGCCCGTAACAGCTGAGATCCCCCCAACCCAGGTCATCCGCCAGGATGAATAAAATATTCGGTCGCTGCCCGTCTGTTTGCCCGACCGAGCCGGTTGGAAGCGAGAGAAATGCCGGGAGGCAAAAGGAGAGCAGGAGTTTACGCATCCCGCATTTTCAGGGGTTTTGGCGGAGAGGTCAATCGGCTCGAATGATTTTCGCTTGAGCCACCGGCAGGGTCCGGCAAGTTGCGTCCTTGCGAATGAAGTGGCGCTCCCTATGGAACAGCATCCGGAATTTCGGAAAACAATATCTCGGTGATTGGACCCGCTACGAATGCACGACGCAGGCGGCGGCGATCTCCTTTTACGCAGCACTTTCGTTTTTTCCCTTCGTCGTCGTGGTGATCTCCGGCGTCGGTTTTTTCTTTGAGCATTTCAAAAGCGGGCAGAACGCGCAGGAAACTGTCCTCGCCGCCCTTTCGGAAATTTTCTCGCCCGAGATGAGTTCCTCCGTCGCCGAAATTCTCGGCCGGGTCCAGACGGAGGCGCAGGTGGGCGGTCCCATCGCGGCGGTGATGCTGCTTTACCTGAGTTCCCGGGTCTTCGTACAGCTTGACCGCGCTTTCCTGTTCATCTGGGAAGCCCGACCCGCACCCACCGGGAGTCTCCTTTTTTCCACCGGCCGTCTCCTGCTTCGAAGGCTCAAGTCCGTGGCCTTCGTCCTCGTCGCCGGGATCGTGGTGATTGTGATCTTCTTCGGCATCACGATCCTGTACGCTGCCGGTTCATTTCTCGAAACCTGGCTTCCCAACGTCGGTTCATTCCTCGGCCTTGGCTCTCACCTTCTCAGCGTGGCGATCAGCGGCCTGGTTTTCGCCGTGATCTATCGGATCCTGTCGCGGGGTCCGGCGGGGTGGTGGCTCTGCCTCCGAATCGGCCTCGTCGTCGCCATCCTCTGGGAAATTGGCCGTCTCGTGCTCGCGAGCCTCGTGATCGGGGAAAAATACACCCCCTTCGGCCTGGTCGGATCTTTCCTCGGTATCCTTGTTTGGATTTTTTACAATGTGCTGGCTCTGCTGGCGGGGGCGGTGCTGGTGAAGATGATGGCCGGTGATTCTGCGGCAAGGGAATCTACGTAATCGCCCGAAATCCGGGGATTTTGACAGAAGTGAAAGGGAGAGGATCGAATGCGCTGTGCTCCGTCTGCGGAATGTCTGAAGTTGCTTCGGCCTGCTCGCGAATGGGAATGCCTCCAATCCGTCGCAAGAATCGACTGCAAGTCGGCAACAAATGCCAAGCAATGCGGTCGCGACGGCAGAACCTTGCAATATTATGTCAGGCCTCCGCGTTCCGAGTTCCCCGTGGTGTGAGACCAGAGAGGAAATCGTCTCTGGCCTGACCCCGTCCGGGACGGCAAGCGGACTCACCGAATCGGAAGTGGCTGAGCGAAAACTCGCATTCGGACCGAACGCCCTCGCCGAGCAAATTCCCCCAAGTTGGTGGAGCCTGCTCTTCCGCCAATTGCGGAGCCTGGTGGTCGCGCTGCTGGCAGCGGCCGCGTTGCTCTCTGGAATCTTCGGCGACTGGGTCGAGTGCCTGGCCATCCTGGCCGTGATTGCGATCAACACCGCCATCGGATTCTTCACCGAACTCAAGGCAATGCGGTCGATGGACGCCCTGCGGCGTCTGACTGAATCGATGGCCACTGTCCGCCGCGGTGGACAGATGATGCGAATCAACGCCACTGATCTGGTGCCGGGCGATCTCGTGTCGCTCGAGGCTGGCGACCTCGTTCCCGTGGACCTTCGCTTGCTTCAGGCTTCTCAGCTACAGGTCGACGAGTCGGCACTGACCGGGGAGTCGGTACCCGTCGAAAAGCAGACGGATTCTCTGCCGGCAGACACACTCCTCCCCGACCGCTCGAACATGGTCTTCAAAAGTACCCCGGTCACCCGGGGGGCTGCGCTCGGAGTCGCAACCGCAACCGGTCCGAGAACCGAGATTGGACAGATCGGAATGCTGGTCGCCGGTGTTCAGGCCGATGAGCAAACGCCGCTCGACCAGCGGCTCAACGTCCTCGCCCGGCGGCTCGTTTGGGTGACCCTGGCAACCGTCCTTTTGACCGGCGCGCTCGGGATCTGGGCCGGCAAGGAGACCTATCTGATGATCCAGACCTCGATCGCGCTTGCGGTCGCCGCGATCCCCGAGGGATTGCCGGTGGTCGCGACGATCGCACTCGCACGCGGAATGTGGATGATGGCCAGTCGCAACGCCCTCATCAACCGGCTCTCCGCAGTCGAGACGCTCGGCTCGACAAGCATCATCTGCACAGACAAGACCGGCACGCTCACCGAAAACAGAATGACACTGATGAGGATGGTGCTCCCGTCGGGCGAGGTCGAACTCGGAAAGGACGAACAACTCATCCCGACCGGGGAAAACCTGGATCCAACTGCGGTCCAGGACGCACTCACCATCGCCACGCTCTGCAATGATGCCTCGATCGACCCCGAAGGCAAAGGAATCGGCGACCCCCTGGAGGTGGCGTTACTGCTCGGCGCTCAGAAGGCAGGGATCGATCGGGACAAGCTCGAATCGCAACACCCACGCCTGTCTGAGACCGCATTTGATTCCGATGTGAAGATGATGGCCACGCTACACCACGAAGGCGCAGGGAATTACCTCTTCGCGATAAAAGGCGCCGCCGAACCGGTGGTCTCGGCCTGCAGCGACTTGACCGGGGCCGATCGAGAACTCTGGCTGGAGCGGAACCAATCTCTCGCGGCAAAAGGTCTACGGGTGATCGCGCTCGCGAAAAAGACGGTCCGCAACGAGGACGAGCCCCCGTACGCAGACCTGGAGTTCGTCGGCCTCGTCGGCCTGCTGGATCCGCCCCGCAAAGACATTGCGGCAGCTCTGGAGAAGTGCACGCGAGCCGGGATCCGGGTGATCATGATGACGGGCGATCAGGCGGCGACCGCCATGAACGTGGCCCAGCGGGTCGGCCTCCCCGGTACCCGGGATCCATCCTGTGTAATCGAAGCCAGCTCGCTCGGTGACGGCCACATCAGCGATGACAGCAATCGCGACCACGTCCTCGCGGCCGCCATTTTCAGCCGCGTCACACCCAGGCAGAAACTCGACATCGTCGAACTTCACCAGCAGCAGGGCGGGATTGTCGCGATGACCGGCGACGGGGTCAACGATGCACCAGCCCTGCGCACCGCCGATATTGGAATCGCGATGGGTCAGCGCGGTACGGAGGTCGCCAGGGAAGCCTCCGACATGATCCTCAGGGACGATCGCTTCTCGTCGATCGTCGAGGCGGTCGCCCAGGGACGGGTGATCTTCGGCAATATCCGAAAATTTGTCGTCTATCTGATGTCCTGCAATCTCAGCGAGATCCTGGTCATCGGAATCGGCGCCGCACTGGCGGACGGCCTGCCGATGCTGCCCCTCCAGATCCTCTTCCTCAACCTCGTCACAGACGTCTTCCCGGCGCTGGCTCTCGGCGCCGGCCGAGGCGATCCGTCGGCAATGCAGCAACCACCCCGCCCCAGTGGGGAACCGGTCTTGCGGCGGCGCGAGTGGACCCGCATCGTCAGCTATAGCATCGTCCTCGCGGCAGCGGTACTGGGTGCGTACCAGTTCGCCAGCCGCTCACTCGGATTCGACGACTCCGGCTGTGTCACGGTGGCCTTCCTTGTCCTGGCATTCGCCCAACTCTGGCACGTGTTCAATATTGCGGATTCCGACGAGGTGCTTCGCAATCGCTACGTTTGGATGGCGCTGGGCCTGTGCACCATCCTCATTCTCACCGCCTACCTCGTAGCGCCGCTCGCAGCCGTCATGGGCTTAGTGCCAATCGGTGCAAGCGGGTGGTCGCTGGTGATGCTCGCCAGCCTTGCACCGCTGACCATCCATCAGCTGTGGCGTAAGCTCACCTGAACCGTAGCTAGCCGAAAAATCGACTTTCGACCTCGATCAGCGGCAGCTTGGTCAGGTCGGAGTGAAGGTTGAGCACGAGGCACTCACGGATCCGCTCCGACAGCATCGCGACAAGCTGGCTGTTGATCTCCGGGGGGGCTGCGAGGCGCCACAGTTCATAGCCACCTTCGGTAACCAGCTGTTCGACGCTCTGCGCAAGCGCTCGAATCTGTCGCCGCCTCTCTTCTTCGATCTTGCCATGATCTTCCCCGTATCCCATTCCGCCCGGACTTCCCGGTTCTCCGCCTTTCGGGAATCTCCCTGCCTGATCGCTCACCAACTCGTGAAGGCGCTCGGGCGGTGGAGGCAATTTGCTCACTTCGAGTTCCTCGAGTCGCTCGACCTCTACATCATCACCGTCGTCACGGGTCCGGAACACTCTCAAATTCCCCAGGTCGGCGATAACGGCAAGGCTTCTCATTGATTCAACCGGGCTGACAGGGATTGGGGAGAGTCTGACATGCCTCTCCAAAAAAATGCGATCCGTTGGATCATATTCTCTTGTAGCTCTTCGACGGTGCTCGGACTCAGCAACAGTTGTGGAGGTTGCGGCCTATTTTGACATCCCGTGCCAAGATCTGCGTGAAAGGGGGCAAGCCGGGCGATGCAAACCGGGGAGGAAGCATCGACTCTGAATGAATATGAAAAAGAGCGATCGAGACGAATTCAGAGATCTTTTGGTAGAGCAGCGCCGCGAGGTGCTTGAGCACTCGAATCAACTCAACACGGCGAGCCGCGTCGGAGCTGACGGAGTGCCCGATTTTGCTGACTACGCCGCAGAAAAGGCCGAGGCAGAGGTGAACGATCGGATCGCCGATAGCGAGAGCAAATTACTCGAAAAAATCGATCTCGCCCTCCAGCGGATCGAAGACGGCACCTACGACACTTGTGCCGAATGCTCGGGCAAGATCCCGCTCGCCCGGCTGCGGGCCAAACCTGCAGTCTCACTGTGCGTCAATTGCCAGGCCCGGAAGGAAGCCTCGGGCAGTTGACAGGTCTTCATCCGGCGTCAGATCGCCGGTCATCGATTTCCAATCAATCAGCCGTGTCCAACCGCCGCTACGCCACCATCCTGCTTGTTGTTTTTGCGCTCATCTTCGCAGCGCTGGCAATTGATCCGGTGGATCGCTTCGTCTGGGCTTTGGAGAATGCGCTGGTTGCGCTGGGCATGATCATTTTCATTGCCAGCCACCGGAGTTTTCGATTCTCCAAACTCTCCTACACGCTGATCTTTCTTTTTTTCTGCCTGCACGAAATCGGTTCGCATTACACCTACTCTCTGGTGCCCTACGACGCTTGGTTCAAAGCGGTATTTGGAAGCTCGTTCAACGAGATCTTCGGCTGGGAACGCAATCACTATGACCGGCTGATCCATTTCCTGTTTGGAGTTCTTCTCGCCTATCCCATGCGCGAGATCTTCCATCGCATCGCCGAAGCGCGCGGTTTCTGGGGGTATTTTCTTCCGGTTTGCCTGACGATGACCATGTCCCTCATCTACGAGTTGATCGAGTGGGGCGCCGCGGAAGTCTTCGGCGGCGACCTCGGGATGGCCTATCTCGGAACGCAGGGCGACATTTGGGATTCCCACAAGGATTCCCTTCTCGCGACGATTGGCGCGGTTCTTTCCATGGCTGTCGCACTGATCATCAATTTGTGGTTGCAGCGCGATTTTGGCAGGGAATGGGCAACGAGTCTCAAGGTGAAGCATCCGGAACCCCTGGGTGAAGAGGCGATCCGAAAGATGCTGGACGAAGACAAAAGCTCGAAAGACAAACCGGCCAATCGATGAGAGACGGATGTCTGCTCGGCATACCGTACCGCCAATTCGCTTTCCTCCTGCCCAAACAAACCCTTGCTGCGTCAACTTCCGCAAGAGACGCAAGCTTTTCGATCAGCTCTGATTGCTTGAAACCATGAGGAAAAAACTGTGGGATTTTGCTAAATGAGAACACTCTAATCCATTCTTCCCCTGCACCGATTTCCAACTCAGGTGAATGTGCTGGTGCGGGACTGCAGGTTGGGAAAACAGATTCTCAAACAGTAGCAACGCAGTTCACTACAAGATGCTCACGATTCTCTATTCCCCCCTGGTTTCGTTATTGATCAATCGGAGCTCAAATGGGTATCCTGAGATCGGAGCCGCTGCATGAACTATTATGTGTCGATCGATTCACAGGTCTACGGGCCGTACCCTGCCGTCCAGATACTTTCGATGCGGGAAAACGGAACGGTCAACTCCGAAACCCTGGCCGTTCCCGAGGGACAGGAGAATTGGCAACCGCTTTCTGCATTTTTCCCGGAAGAGGCCCCGCCTGTCCGGCCGGTAGCCAACCCTTCGATTTCCGGGATGCTTGATTTTCCTCCCTCTGCCACAGCGTCCACCCAGCCATCTCGGCAGGGGTTTTCTCCTCACCCGAGAAAATTCAGTCCGCGCCTCATCAAGGTGAGGCGCCCGGTCGCCACGACCCGTAAACACAGCATAAGCGCCTCCCCCGCCCGGCCTGGATTCTGGAAACAGGCCAGGCCGTATCTCATCACATTGCTTATCCTCCTGTTATTATGCCCGCTTCTCCTTTTTCTGGCAATCGGGCTCGGGAATACTGAGGGACAGAATCTCAATTCCGCATCCGCGATAGCAATGATCGCCAGCGGATTGGTTTTCATCCTTGTATTGATTCTGTCAATGCTGCTGTTCCAGGCCATTTTCCTTCACCTGACCACGATTATTCTGGCTATAGAAACAGCTCACATTGGAAGGGCATTTGTAACCGTGATTGTATTCATCGTCATCAGTTTAGGCTTTACGGCCCTATCTTACCTGTTCGCTACCCCGTCTGAATTTGACCGAGCCACTGCCGGTGGACCGACGACAACCCTCGAAATTATTTCCTGGATCGTAATGATAGGAAATTTTCTTCTTCAATCCTCGGCTCTGGCTGGAATTTACCGAATCGGATTCGGGAAAGCCTTGCTATCGAACCTGATGGCATCCGTTGTGACGATCGGATTCCTGATCGTTTGTTTCCTGCTTTCCTTTTTACCCGCTGCTATCGCAAACACATAGACAATCCAAGAACTGCTCTCCGTTCGATCCCCATTTCCCGAGAATCCACCTAAGGGTGGGGTGGTGGGCAGGAGAGGATTCGAACCTCTGAAGGCATAGCCAGCAGATTTACAGTCTGCCCCGTTTGACCGCTTCGGTACCTACCCGTTCCGAATAAATTCGGGGCGCGAAACTTGGGTTGGATCAACCCGGTTTGCAAGCGAAAAGTCGATCCCGCACCAAGCGCTCGACGCTGGACGACGCCGGCGACGATCCGGCTTTCCGCTTTCGAACAACCTAGAACAAGTCCTCGGCCACCACGGAATTCTGCTCGCGGGTGGAGAGGGCTTTCGCCTGAGCTACGACTTCGGCTTCGCCGGTTTCAAACCGGTAGCTGTGGCAGTTCGGGCAGATGTTCACCTTGGAGGCGACGATCGAATCGCAACCCATACAGACCTTGAACTGGCCGGGGTTTTTGACGATACGACGTGCTCTCTTGGCCCGTTCCTGAAGTGCTGTTTGTTCCTTCGCCATGACAAATGTTTCGCTGAGACGATATCAAATCTGCCACAGTTTCGCAAGAACGAAACATAAAATTAGTAATTTTCTCGAAAATTATAGTAATTTTAGTTTACCTTGGCTGATATTCAGGGCGAATCCTGCTCGTTTTTGGCGTTTCGGTCGGCCAAATAGCCCCGCAGCATCATTCCGAGGCCGCCGGCGATCATCACGAGCATCATGATGGCATGGCTGGCTTTCCATTCGAAATGCGGACGAAACCGGCTGACGATTTCAATGGCGAGAATCGCGATACCCAAACCGGTCATGACCCAGGCCCAGGTTTTCTTGGCATCAAAGAACAGGGCCACGACCCCAATAAACAGGGGGACGAGCAAAATTCCCATCGACGTGGTTTCGCGAAAGCCGCCGCCCATGCCACCGGCCCCGCCGCCGCGCCGTCCGCCCATCATGCCGGAGATGAGACCACCGTGACCGGAGGTGATCCGCACGGAATCGAAAAACAGCCAGAGACCGACTCCGGTGAGGAGGAGTCCGAAAATAAAAGTGAGTTCGCCGCCCTCGCGGCCGCCGGGTTGCAGTTTCATGGGCAAGGAAATAGCAGGTTTGCCCGACTTTGTCGATGGGAACGATCCAACCCGGTTGGTTTGGCGTACAGCCCCGGTTTCCACAATCGGATCGTCGTGCGGAGCCAGCTCAAGGCTGTCCTCCGACCGCAGGGTGAACGATTCGATCGAGTCGGCGTTCAGGCGCCTGATTTTTCTAGCTACCGGGTCCAGGTCGGCTCGGAAATGGAGCCGATTCCTTTCACAAGAATGGCGGTTTTCCCGGTGGTGAGGTCCAGGGAGCGAAGCTCCCAACCCGTCGTGAAGACGAGGTGCCGGGAATCCGCTCCCCAGGCGGGATCGGTTCCGGCAGTGACGCGGCGGGGTTGCCTACCCCCTTCGGGATATGCAATGCAGATCGATTTCCTTCCCCGTGAATCGGTGGAAACGAAGGCGACCTGGCGTCCGTCCGGAGACCAGGCGGGGCTGGAGGAATTCGCAAACCCGGTCGGAAAAGCCTCCGGCTGTGGACTGCGCTGATCGGGCTTGATGAAAAAGAGACCGTTCCGGTTTCCGCCGATCGGAGCACTGTAAACAATTCGGTCTCCGTCCGGCGACCACGAGGGACGGGTCTCGGAGACGGGCGTTTCGAGAACGATGCGCGGAGCCTGGCGACCACGGAAACGGATCAGGTGCAGGTCAGCCTGTTTTTGGGGAAGTTTCGCCAGCGCGACCGCGAGCATTTTTCCATCGGGCGACCAGGCGGACTGGGCGAAAGCGACCGGTTCGTCGGTCAACTGTACGCGGGATTCCTCCTGGAAATCGAAGAGAACCAGTGAGCCTGCACCGCGATTCAGCTGCGTGAAAGCAAGCTTCGAGCCATCGGGACTGATCGCCGGGGCGACGTTGGATTCCCCACCTCCGGGGAGAAAGGGGCGCGCGTTTCGGCCGTCGTAATCGCAAACAAACAGTTCCCGGCGCCGGTTTCGGGTCACGACGAAGACAATCTGGCTGGTGGCGATCCCGGGGACATTGGTGAGTGCGAGAGTGATGTCATCGGCAAACTGGAGGGCATCCAGTTCCAGGTTTCCCCGCTCGTATTCCCTGGTAAAAAGCGTTTTCCCTTCCGCCCCTTTCAGCTCGGCTACGAGCTTGTTTCCATCGATTTTCGCAGAGGCGACCGGCACTCCGTTCGGATTGGGAACCAGCCGAAAACCGCCCGCTTTCACGAGGGCGTTGTTGAGAATCCGGGTCGCGATGGAGCCGGCCTTGCCGTCCCCTTCGATTTTTTTGACGGCGATCGAGCGGTTGTTGTTTCCGGCGATGGAATAGGAGAAAGAAAGCGCCAGGAACGCGGCGCCCGGGAAAAATCGACGAGGGAAACGCATAGGAAGCGAATGACGGGGATCAACGGTTGTTGGAAATCGGCTGGATTGTGCGGAGCTCCGATCGGTCGGAAGAAGTGGCGCTGGTGGCGGGCTTTTCCCGGGCCGATGTGGCCGCAGGTTCCGGGCGGGGAACGGCCGTGACAGGCTTTTCACCATTCGGATTGGCCGCAGCGGGTTTTTCCGCGGCCGGCGTCGGGTTCGGATCCGGCGCTGGTTCAATCGCGACTGGTTCCTCACGGGTCGCAGCAGGGCGTTCCGTGGCTGGTTTTTCTTTCGGCACGGCCGGGTTTTCCGGTACTGTGAGGCGGCGAATTCGTTCGGCAGCTTCTTTTTCGAGGACTTCCCGGGCGCGCGATTCGGCTTTCGAGCCGGAAAACGGAGCAGCCTTGGCCGCCGTGACGGCGGAGGGTAGGTCCGCGAATACCGGCTTTTTCGAAGCCGTTCGGGATTCCTTGGAATCGCTGGTCAGTTCGAATGCATTCCCCTCACTGACGAGCGGAACGGTTCCATTCAGTTCGGACTGAAGCGGGATCCGCTTGGGAAACCGGGACACGAAATTCTGATTATGCTCCGGCGAAAAACTTTCCCGTGGAGTATTTGAATCTCCACCGGTTTCGTTTTGCGCAATCGAAGTGCGATTTTCAGAATTCAGCGGGTGCTGAACCGGTGATCCGGTGGCACCCGGCAAAATGGCCGCAGACCTGCTATCGATCCCGGGCCCCTCGACCGCATCCTGGCGGAAGAGATAGAAGGCAAGGATCACGTGGACCACGACGACGATACCAACAATGAGGGGAAATTGCGTAGGTATTTTTTGTTTTTCCATATGAAAACTCCATTGTTCTTTTACGTTCCGGCCCTGGCACTTTTTGCCTGCAGGGCGATCGGATTGATCATCGGCTCATCCTCCCCGGATGGGCGCTTTCGGACGGTGTGATAGACTTTTTTCACCGGTTTTTCCGCCGACTGGGCGGCCTCCTCTGCAGCGGCGATCGGCTGCGGTTCGTCAATGCTGTCTTCGTCAAAAATCATCCAGGAAGAATCATCTTCCTTTTCCGGTTCACTGGCCGTTTCAGCCTCCGTTGGCACTTCCTGTTTCGTGCCGAACGTTTTCATCTCAACATCGCTCTCGGGAAGGTCACCCCACGCGGCGGCCAGGCTGCGTTCGAAAAGCCGGGTCAGTTCCACCCGGAAGTCGCCCAGTTCACGAAGCTTGGAGCGGAAGGCCGAGCGAAACACGATTTGACCGAAAATGGCGGGCGTCGCCGCGAGCAGCGCAATCGCCATCACGGCCAGTCCACCGGACAATCCGGCTGAGATTTGATTCGTGTTGGCCCCGGCGGAAAAGCTGTTCATCAGGATCCAGACCATTCCCAAAAGCCCGAGGAACGGACCTCCGGCAGCTGCGGCCTGAAGAACAGGCATGCCAATTTGCAGCCGGGAACGGGCGCTTTGCTCGCCGCGCTCGAGAGCTTCCCGGAGCGACATGACCTGGGATTCGGTCAGGGACTCGGACGCGGGAAGAGACTTGGTCCTGGTCCGGCGAATCGTGCCCAGCAGCTGAAAAGCCGCTTCCTTGGCCCCGTGGGTGTAGACTTCCTGGCGCAGGGACATCGGTTCCGACCAACCTTTTTCGTGGATTTCCAGCGGACGCTTGGATTCACGCAGGCGACGGGTGAAAAGCGAGTCGCCCTGCCGGAACCGGCGCAGCGACACTATTTTTGATGCCATGACAGCCCAACTCATGAGCGAGAGCATGAACAGGAGCCAAAGAATGATCTTTCCGGGAAAGAACGGTTGATCCAGCGCAAACTGGAATCCGGATGCCGACAGAACGGCCAGAGAGTGACAGGGTAGAGGGAACATGTGTAATTTTAAAATTACAGGCTTTTAATGGATGTTAATTATAAAATTTCCCCGAATTCTTGCATTGTTTCAAGTTATTTCTAAAATTTTCCCTAACGGAGTCAAAAAAACGGGGGATTGCGAGCCAATCGGGTTTGTTCGCCGATCCAACCCTGTTGGAACGGAATTCTCACCAGCCCGAAAAAAGAGGAAATTTAATTTTTATTAATATTTGAGAAATTCTAATAATTTCTTATATTCGCACTCGTATGAGTCTCCCATCCAGCGAGGTCCGTTTGCACGCATTGGACTATCTCCAAATCATCCGGAACCGGTTTCCAGTCATTCTGCTGGTTTTCTTCCTCGTCTTCATTTCCGCGGTCACCATCACACACCTGATGCCGCGGAAATTTCTCGGCAGGGCCGCCGTGGAAATTGTTCAGAACGACGATGACCTCCGCCTGTTCCGAAACAGCACGAATCCGGATTTCATGGTGCTGAATTTCGTGCAGACGCAATTTGAAACGATCAAAACCAACGAAACGCTTTACCGGGTTGTCGACAAATTCGACCTGGTGAACCGGTGGGGAGCGGCGACGCGGCAGGAAGCAGCAAACATGCTCCGGAAGAATCTTGAAACCTCATCGCGCCGGAACACGAACCTGATTGATGTTTCGGTCTATTCGACCAGCCCGGAAGAAGCGGCGGAACTCGCCAACGCGGTTGCACAGAGCTACGCGGACGGCCGCCTTGAAGAAGAACAAAAGCGAATCAACAAGGCGCTCACTGCCCTGGAGTCGGAACTGGCCAAGCAGCGGGAGCGGGTTTCCGTGAGCCGCTCGGCGATGCTGAAACTGATGCGGGATGGAAATATCATCGACCTGGCCAGATCCGGAAACAACCAGGAAACCATTACCTTAACTCCGGGCGTCCTCGCGACCAGCGAGCAGCAAATCTATGATTTGAAGCAGAAGCAGGCCCAGTTGACGACACAACTGGAGCGGCTGAACCAGGTGGGCGGGGAGGATTTGATCAAGATGGCAGTGTCGCTCGATGTGGCCGATGCATCGATTGCCCAGGTGTACCCGCAATATCTGGACCAATCCATTGCCCTGGAACGCATGCGAAATCTGGGGCTGGGCGCCAAACACCCCAAGGTGCTGGCTCTTTCCAAGGAGATCGACAAGATGCGCGAATACCTCGCCACGGGGGCGGATACGATTCGCGAAACGCTTGCGACCCAGTTGCAAATCGCCACGGATTCGCTGGCGCGGATTGAGCAAATGCACGGTGACAAGCGGGAAGAGTCCATGGATGAACGCGAGGACTACGTCGCCTATGAGAAAGCGAAGGAGGAATATCACCACCAGAATCTTCTCCTCCAGAATATGGAGGCGAATTTTCACCAGACAAAGATCGACAGCAACATGACGAGCACCCCGATTCGGATTCACGAATACGCCGAGCCGGATCCGCGTCCTGCCAAACCCATGGTGCTGCTCAACCTGATCCTCGGTGGCATCATCGGCCTTGGAATGGGCCTGACGCTGGCTTTCTTCCTCGAATACCTGGATACGAGCGTGAAATCGATCGAGCAGGTCGAAGAACTGCTGGATACGAACGTCCTCGCGGTCGTCCCGAAAGATGTGGGTTTACTGGTCAACGGCACGGCCAATCTCGCAGATGCGGAGGCCTATCGAATTCTCCGGACGAACCTGGAGTTCAACCGCAAGAACCCCAATGCCAACGTGATCACCGGCGTGAGCGGCAGCCCGGGCGAAGGAAAATCCACCACGATTACCAACCTCGCCTATGTCTGCGCAGAGGGAGGCTACACCACGCTGCTGATCGACGCTGACATGCGCCGACCCAGCCTGCACCGCAATTTCGAGGTTTCCAACAACCCCGGCCTAAGCAATTTCCTGGCTTCATCCGACTTCCGAATCGAGGACGTTGTTCTTCGGACTTCCAATCAAAACCTGTGGTTCCTGCCCAGCGGCGGACTCCCTACCGACCCGGCCGGCTTGCTCAACACGCAGCGGATGATCGACATGATCTCGGAGATGAAGCGACGCTTCGACTTCGTGTTCATCGATGCCCCGCCCATCCTCGGAGTCAGCGATGCATCCGTCATCTCCCGGGAGGCAGACCTGACGATGGTCGTCGTTCAGCATCGCAAGCTTCCCCAGAAAACTCTGCTCCGCGTCAAACAGGCGATCGAAAACGCCGGCGGAAACATGATCGGAGTCGTGATGAACAACGTCGACGTTCGCTCCGACAGCCAGTATTCCTACTACACGTCGTACTACAGCTACTACGCGACGCCGAACGGCCCCACGGTTCCCAATCCGAAGCCTGCTCAAACCCAACCGATTCAGACCGAGCCCCGGCAGCAGCCGCGAACCCGGCCAGTGCAGGAACAGCCGCAGCAGCAACAACCCGTCGCGTCGGAGAGAAGCCACCACCACCCCGCTACCGAGACGCCTCAACCTGCGCAATCGAACCCCAACGTGGCGGCCAATGGATTCGATGCCCGAATCATGGCGGCCGCTGCAGCAGGCAGTCACCCACAGATTTCTCCTCTCGACGCCGTCGCCCAGCAACCGTCTGTTCAACCTCAGCCCGCCACCCCGGTGGCTTCCAACGCCCCGGCTCCCCACACCGACGTGTATTGAACCTGTTTTTCCCGACATGAATTCAAAAAGGCTACTTTTTCTCCTGCTCAGCTTCTGGCTGGTTGTTTCCGGACCCCAATTCGTTTCCCGGGCCGACGAGGCTGTGCTTCGCCCCGGCGATAAAATCCGCCTGCAAATCAAGGGTGTCCCGGACGAGGAAAAAACCGAGTTGAACGGGGATTACACGATCAGCGAAGACGGCACCATTCCGCTCCCTTACATTTCCAATCCGCGCGCGGCCGGGCTCAAACCGAGCGTGCTCGCACGGGCCATCGAATCCGCCTACCAGAACGCCCAGATTTACACCAGCCCGACCATCGTCATCAATTTCGGTGACGAACGCGTCGTCCGCCAGGTCACGGTCACGGGCGGAGTGAGGAAAAACGGGCCCGTCGAATACCGCGATGGACTGACCTTGCTGCAGGCCATCTCCACCGCGGGTGGACCCAGCGAATTCGGGAAGCTCAAGGAAGTGAAAGTGATCCGGGGAGGTAAAGCGACCAAGTACAATGTCGAAGACATCGTCCGGAATCCACAACTCGATCCAGTCCTCAAGCCCGACGACTCGATTATCGTTCCCGAAGCCGGTCGCAAGCTCTGACCGGAACCGTTTTCCTCGGGAAAGCCGCCTCGCACTCACGTGTGCGAAATCGAAGCAAAAAACGCTTTCGATTCGCCGCTGAAATCTGTACTCTCACCCCTCACACCCTTCTACCATTTCAGAATTATGAGCGAAACCAAATCCGATACCCAGAAACCCCTCGAAGGCACATCCCGCCGCAAATTCGTCGCGGGTGCGACCGCCACGTCGGCCGCTGCTGCCTCGACTCTTCCCGTTGAAATGTTCGCCCAGGTCGCCGGCAGCGACCAGATCAAGGTTGGCATGATCGGATGTGGCGGCCGGAACTCCGGTGCCATTATCCAGAACCTGAATGCTTCCGACAGCGCTCAACTCGTCGCCATCGCCGATGCATTTGAAGACAAGATCGACGGCACAGGACCGCGTGCTTCGGGTCTCCCGAAAATCCAGGCACAACTCGAAAAACAGGGAAAGGCCGCCCAGATCGATGTGCCCGCGAGCCGTCAATACGCCGGCTTCGACGCCTACAAGCAGGTGGTCGACCAGGTCGATATGGTCTGCATCGCCACGCCTCCCGGATTTCGCCCGATCCACTTCGAATACGCCGTCCAGCAGGGAAAACACGTTTTCATGGAAAAACCCGTGTGCGTCGATGCATGGGGATTCAACAAGGTCATCGAAGCCGCCAAGCAGGCCGATGAGAAAAACCTGAAAGTCGTCGTCGGCCTCCAGCGTCACTACCAGAATTCCTACCTCGAAGCCTTCAAGAAAGTTCACGAAGAAGGAATGATCGGTGACATTATCGGTGCCCAGGCCTGGTGGAATGGAAACCGCCCGTGGATCGTAAAACGCCAGGATGGTTGGTCCGAAATGGAATACCAGATGCGCAACTGGTACCACTTCAACTGGCTCTGCGGCGATCACATTGCCGAGCAGCATGTCCACAACATCGACGTCATCAACTGGTTCGTATCCGGTAACTCCGAGAAAGGCGGCAACCCCGTTTCCGCCCAGGGAATGGGTGGCCGCGCTGGCACCGAACCGCATTCCGTCGGTGAAATCTTTGATCACCACTACGTCGAATTCCGTTACGGCAACGATCACAACAACGCCATCATGAACAGCCAGTGCCGTCACATCGGCGGAACCTGGCGGAAAGTGGCCGAGGAAATTCACGGATCCGACGGCATTCTGCACCTCGCCGGCGGTCAGATCACCGACCTGAAAGGCAACGTGAAGTGGCAGTATCGCAAGCCCCGCTCCGGCGACCCGAACCCTTACCAGGTTGAGCACGACATGCTTCACAAGTGCGTCAAGGAAGACACCCCGATCAACAACGCCTACTACGGCGCAAAAAGTTCCTTCACCTCCAGCCTTGGTCGTATGGCGACTTACAGCGGACAAATGATCACCTGGGACGAAGCGGTCGAATCGGATTTCTCCATCATGCCCGAGAATTACGACTTCAATGCCGAGCCTCCCGTAAAGCCGGACGCCGACGGTAATTACCAGGTCGCCATCCCCGGCCAGTACAAACTGCCGTGGAAAGACGGCGGTAACGCCAAGGGTAAAAAAGGAAAGGCTGCCTGATCTTAAAGCATGATCCAACAGGGTACGCTCACCGAACCAACCCTGTTCGATCGTTTTGTCCGCCATGAAATGGTTTCCAAAACGGTCCGCCTCGTGCGGGCCGTTTTTCATTCTGCTGGCACTCGGGAGCTCACTCTCCGGCCAGGACGCTTCGCCGATTTTGGAGGAATCGTTTGATTCGGAAGAAGCGATTTCCGGTGAATCCTGGAGACCGTTCTCCGGGGGGAAACCCAACATTTCGATTGAAAACGGCCAGCTTGCCGGGCGTCGCTCCCCGGCCGGAGGTCTCGTTGCGCTGTCGCGCGATTTTGCAAAACCACAGGACCGGATCGAGATCGAATTTTCTTTCGCCTATCGACCGGCTGAAGATGGAAAAGGCCGCACCCTTCATCTCTGGACACACGAACCAGGCGGAAAAGACGCCAGCCAGTTCAATTTCTGCATCCAGAACGGGAACCGCCTGATGCAGTTCGACGGCCGCACCCGTACCTGGGAAATCCTGACCGACAAAATTCAACCGACCACTGACCCGGAAAAACCGGTCCGGCACCGGCTCCGGGCCGTGGTCGACTCCGATGCTGGCGGCATCGATTTCTGGATCTCGGAACCCGGTCAAACCGACCTTCCTGATGAACCGACTGGAACGCTGGCCGCTTACCGGACGAATCTTCCAATCGGTGGAGTCAGCTTCGTTTCCGGAACCCGCCTCGCCGAAGGAGCGACTTACTGGATCGACGATCTCGTGATCCGCGGCGGACGCGACGCGATTTCCGCTCCGTCAAATCCACCTGCACTGCCCGAACCGTTTGAATTGTGGACCGGACCGAAAATTCCTTCCGATCCGGATCAAATTCCTTTCGCGGAGGGAATCGAACATCGCGTGATTCATCGGCCCGGTGAATCCGACTACAAATTTCTCCACGGCGCCGCCATCCTCGAGCACGACGGGATTTTTTATGCGAACTGGGCCAACAGCCCGGTTCACGAAAACGGGCCACACGAAACGCTCCGCGGGCGCCGGTCCACAGATGGCGGAAAAACCTGGGGGCCACTCGAAATCGTCGGGCCCGGGTTCGACGGCGCTGATCGTCACAGCCACGGGGTTTTATTTGTTCATGAGGATCAGGTGTGGACAATTTGCGCGCGATTCGGCATCGGAAAGTCCGGAAAACGGTTCCCGGGCCTGAAAGGCGAGGCGTTCGTGCTGAACCCTCAATCAAACCAGTGGGAATCCCGCGGCATCGTGATGGAAAACTGCTGGCCCTACGATGAGCCGGTCCGGATGGGGAACGGAAATTACATCACCGGCGGACAGGACAAGGACGGTCTGCCCGTGATCGCAATCAGCCACGGAACGGACTTCACGAAATGGGATTCGATCCTGATTCCCTATCACCCGAAACTGGCTCCTTCGTTCGCGGAAACCACCGTGTGGGCCGAAGACAACCGGGTGCTGGCAACCATCCGCGGCGGCGGAGGCATTGCCTGGGTCTCTACCAGCGATGATTTCGGAAAAACGTGGTCAATCGCGCAGCCCTCCAATCTACCCATGCCCCGCGCGAAGGCCTATGTTGGAAAACTCAGCACCGGTCAGCTTTACCTGGTCCACAATTTCCGGAACCGGGACACGCTCGCGATTTCAGTCGGCCAACCCGGCGAGATGACCCTGAACCGGATTTTGCGCCTGAAACACGGCCGATCCGCCGCTCCGCATTTCAAAGGAAACGCCAAGAGCCCGCAGTGGTCTTACCCATACGCCTACGAGCACGACGGGAACCTGTTCGTGGTGTACTCGATCGGAAAAGAAGAGTGCGGCCTGACGGTGGTGCCGGTTTCCAGTTTATCGGTGGAGTGAATTGGATTTCAACGGGCCCGCCGTTTCACGAAAAACGAGGCGGCGTAAACGGTGCAGGCGACCAGGACGATCAACGGCCCGGTCGGCACACTCATCTGAAAGCTGAGGGCCAGGCCCCCGACATTGTAAATGATCGACAGGACGACGGCCACAATCATGATGACCCAGAGTCGCCCGGCAAAACGGGACGCGGTTGCCGCCGGCAGGACGATCAGGGCCAGCGACAGGATGATTCCGGCGACACGCACGAGGAGCACCATGCAAATGCCGGTAATCGCGAGGAGGAGCAGGTAGTAAACCCGCGCCGAAACGCCCCGCAGGCTGGCGAATTCTTCATCGAAACACACCGCAACCAGCTTGTGGTAAAACAGCGCCACGAATAGCAGGACCAGAGCGCCCAGCACGACGGTGGCAATCACGTCCTTCTCCGAAGTGATAAGAATATTGCCCATGATGAAGCTCTCGAGGTTCGTCTGCGTCCCCGGCGCGAAATAGATAAACATCAGCCCGGTCGCCATTCCGAAAGCCCAGATCGCTCCGATAATGGTGTCCTCCCGTTCTTTGAACTGAATCGTCACCCAGCCGATCACCGCTGCGGAGATCAGGGCGGCGGCAATCGCCCCGATCATGGGCGTCAACCACTCGACTCCGTGCACCCGGTTGAAATAAATCGCCGCGCCGATACCTCCGAGAATGCTGTGCGCGATCGCTGCCGCGATGTATCCAATTCGACGGGTCACGACAAAACTGCCTACCACGCCGAACATCAGGCTGGAAACGATGCCCGCGAGCAGTGAATACCGGATCAACGGCACGTTCTGAATGGCCTCGAAAAACTCAGTCATGTTCGCAGGCGGAATGATCTCCCTGTTGGTGGCGGGCCCGGCGATCGTGTTCGATCCGCTTCCCGCCGCTGTATATCTCCCGAATCGTCTCGCCGCTGAGCGGGAGGGAGTGACGATGCACCCGATGATTGACGCACAAGACGGAATCACCCAGCGTCGACACCAGGTCGAGATCGTGCGTGACCAGCAGGATGGTCATGTTTTCCCGCAGTTTTTCGAGAATCTCCAGCAACTGTTCCTCGATCGACAAATCGATGTTCGCGGTCGGCTCATCGAGCAACAGCAATTCCGGCTCGCAAGCCAGCGCCCGGGCGATCATGACGCGCTGGCGTTCCCCGCCGGACAGGTCAGCAAAAGGCCGGTTCGCCCGATCCGCCAAGTCCACCTGGTTGAGAGCCTCCTTTGCCACTTCGTGGCAGTGTTTGGAAAACCGGCCGAACTTCAATCGGTCCAGCCGTCCCATCAGGACAATATCGAGAGCGGTAATCGGAAAAAGCGGATCAAACCGCATGGCCTGCGGAACATATCCCATCCGGCAGCGGGCATTCTCCGGCGTCTCTCCCAGGATGGACACCGACCCACGGTTCGGCTCTTCCAGGCCGAGCAGGATCTTCAGCAGCGTCGATTTCCCACCGCCATTCGGGCCGATCACCGCGAGGGATTCGCCGGCCGGCACGGTAAACGAGACGTCTTCCAGGACCCACGGATTCCCGTATCGAAAATAAACATTCTCACAGCAGACAATCGGTGAACTCACGGCCGAACTAAACAGGCGTAGACCCTTTGTTGCAAGAAATTTGCATTTGTCAGAATCAGGGTTTTGCGAGGCACTCCGGGCAGATTCCCTGGAAGGCCAGCGAATGCGTCAAATCTTTCCACCCATGCCGGGCAGCGAGCTTTTGTTCCACCTCGTGCAATACGCATTCGACCGGAACCTCGGTCACCATGCCGCATTCCCGGCAAAGCAGGTAGTCGTGATGGTGGTCCGAAAGGTTGATCTGGAAATAATTCCCGCGCTCCCCGAGACTCAGCTGTCGGACCACGCCGGCTTCTTTCAGCTTCATTACGAGACGGTAAATCGTTGCCTGATCCCGATTTTTCAGTCCCGGCATCTCGCCCAGTTCTGACAACAGGAACGGCCGGTGATGGTCCAGCATCGTCTGCAGCAATTCTTCGAGCGCCTCGGTTTTCCGCATCCCGGTCTCGCGAAGCTGGTTCACGATTTTCCGGATGATCTTTTCCGACTCTTCTGTCGGCACACTGCAATCTGAATGACTTTCGGCCATATATTCGGCGGCATTCGCCGCAAATTAGGAGTTGGCTTCAACCTATCCGCAGCCCAAAGTTCGGGCCAACAATTTCTGCAAAATTCAGTCTGCACCATGCCACAAATCCTCGACCTCAATCACGTCGCCCTCGCCGTCAGCGACGTTCCCCGCAGCATCCGGTTTTACGAAGAAATCGTCGGCCTGACTTTAAAACCGCGACCCGATTTCGACTTCGAAGGAGCCTGGTTTGCCCTCGGCGAAACCCGCGAACTACATCTCATCGAAGGACTCGACACGCCCGTCCACGAACATCCGCGCGGCAGCCATTTTGCGATGGAAATCGCCGACTATGAAGCTTGCCACGCCCATCTGAAATCCGTCGGCGCGAAAATCGTGAATCTCAACCTGCGCCCCGACGGCGCCCGCCAGATTTTCATCGAAGATCCCGATCAGCACATCGTCGAATTCTGCTTCATCCCGCCGGAATTACGGGCGTGAAAACGAACCAACAGGGCCAGCTCACCGAACGAACCCTGTTCATTCGAAAATCAGGCGAGGAGATCTTTCACGACATGCCCGTGCACATCGGTCAGACGATAGTCGCGGCCCTGGAACCGGTAGGTCAGCTGCTCGTGATCGAAGCCTAACAGGTGCATAATCGTGGCCTGCAAATCGTGAACGTGAACCGGTTTCTCCGCAACGGTGAAACCGAGCTCGTCGGAATTTCCGTATTCGAATCCGCCTTTCGTCCCGCCCCCGGCCATCCACATCGTGAAGGCGTCCGGGTAGTGATCACGGCCGAGAACTTTCGACTTCGCGGTCCGGCCTTCGCGGAATGGCGTCCGGCCGAATTCGCCGCCCCAGATGATCAGCGTGTCTTCGAAAAGACCGCGCTCTTTCAAATCGGTGATGAGTGCGGAAATCGGCTTGTCCATCGTGGCGCACTTGTCGGTGAGACCTTTCGTGATCCCCGTCCCGGCGTTCGTCCCGTGAAAATCCCAGCCCCAATCGAAGAGCTGCACAAACCGCACGCCGGACTCGGCAAGGCGTCGTGCGAGCAGGCAGTTGTTCGCAAAACTCGCGCCCCCCGGCTCGGCACCGTAGGCTTCGAGCGTCGATTTTTTCTCTTTGGAAATATCCATCACCTCCGGAACGGACGTCTGCATCCGGTAAGCCAATTCGTACTGCGAAATCCGCGTAAGCGTTTCCGGGTGCCCCATTTCTTCGGCCTGGATTTCGTTCAGGTCGCGAATGGCATCGAGCGTTTTGCGACGCATCGAACGATCCATCCCTGCCGGGTCCGACGAATACAGGACCGGATCGCCTTTCGAACGGCATTGCACGCCCTGGTATACCGACGGCAAAAATCCCGAGCCGAACGAGTTTTTCCCGCCGTTCGGCTGTACGCCGCTGGAGATCAGAACGACGAATCCGGGCAGATCCTCGTTCTCCGAACCGAGACCGTAGGTTGTCCAGGCACCCATCGATGGCCGGCCCGAGCGCGGCGAGCCGGTGTAAACGAGCAGCTCCGCCGGGGCGTGATTGAACTGATCGGTGTGCATCGAATGGACGAGGCACATGTCATCCGCGTGCTTGTGAAAATTCGGAATCGCGTCCGACATCCAGATGCCGTTTTTTCCATGCTGCGACCACTTCCGCGGTGATCCCATCAGCTTCGGGACGCCGGATGTGAAGGCAAAGGTGCGGCCTTCCAAAAACTGATCCGGGCAATCCTGGTCCGAGCGTTTTACCAGCTCCGGCTTGTAATCGAACATGTCCAGGTTCGGCGGCGACCCGGTCATGTGGAGGTAGATCACGCGCTTCGCCTTCGCCAGGAAATGCGGTTTTTTCGGCGCCAGCGGATTTGGCGTGGAATCGGCGCGCGCGTTTTCCTGAGCGAGAAAGGCATTCAGCGCGATCCCACCGATTCCGGCCGTGGATTGACGGAGAAAGTGCCGCCGCGTGCGGAGTTGGAGATTTTCCTGGAGGGGGTTCATCGGTTTTATCTATGTGATTTCATTGGTCCGGACGTAGGACGGCTCTCCAGAGCCGTCAAATCAACCCCGGCCAATGCCAGGTCGAAGCTCGCTGTGCTCAAATGCGCCTTCAGCGGATTTTTCAAAATATACCTCACAGCCTTCCGAAAATGCGCTTCATCTCGAACAATTCGATCATGAGATTCATCCTGCCACAACGGCTTTGTTTCGCCCTCGATGCGACGCGACGTAAACTTTTTCCAGCTTCCTAAAATCTCTTCCAACTCAAAATCCGTCGTCGGCTTGAGCAACACGTGACAATGGTTGGGCATGATCACAAAGCCGAAAAGAGAGTATCGCGTCTCATCAAAATGAAGCATCGCAGATCGCAACAATTCGCGATTTTCACGGTTCAGGAACAGACACGACCCGTGACATTCATCGAGTGAAGTCTCGATGACTCGTTGATACTTTTTCAGGAAGACATCGTATTCGAGAAGCAGATCAAACGGTGGGTTCTCGTGGGCTTCGATTCTTTCTTTCCAACTCTGCTTTTCTTCCCGCAACGAATCTGCAACTTCTTTTGGAATGGAGTCTGCCTGCCGAAAAGTGGCGAAATAAGTCGCTCCATCCTGGCGCCAATGAGGAAGGTGGCGTCGATAGGCGTTCAGGTCGCCGTGATCCCGGAACCCGACGAACTCTCCCGGGACGGGGATGGTGAGTTCGTTGATCTGTTGGTTGGAGAGCATCGCTGAGCTTCGGTTGCCGGGGTTGATCTGACGGCTCTGGAGAGCCATCCTACGTTTCCGGTTCACCGCTTCATGAAAATTTCGTCGAGGTTCAGGATCACATTCGACACCACCGCCCATGCGGCGTGCTCGGCAACGTCGGCTTCTTTTGGCAAGGCGCCGAGCGGCTCTTCGGCCATCTTTTTGGCGTCTTCGGGCGTCGCCTGGTATTCGGCGAGGGCGTCTTCGTAAAATTGACTGAGCGCTGCAATTTCTTTTTCACGCGGCTCGCGGAGGAGCGTCTGCTGGATCGCAAACGTGATTTTCTGCGACAGTGACTCCCCTCCCTCGGCCACGATTCGGCGGGCCAGAGCTTGCGCGGCCTCGACGTAAACGGGATCGTTCAAGGTCACCAGCGCCTGCAGCGGCGTGTTGGTTCGGCTGCGACGGACGGTGCAAATTTCCCGGTTCGGGGCGTCAAAGGTGGCCATCGATGGATACGGGTTGCTGCGTCGCCAGGTGGTGTAAAGGCCGCGCCGATATTTGTCGTCGCCGGCACTGGTCTGCCAGTCGGTCGCGCTTCCGAAGGCGGCTTTCAGACCCATCTGGGGCTGGGGCGGTTTCACGGGCGGTCCAAACATCTTGTCGCTCAGTAATCCGCTCACGAACAGTGCCTGATCGCGAACCATCTCGGCCGTGACTCGGACTCGAGGGCCCCGGGCGAGAAGGCGGTTGTAAGGATCGCGTTCTTCGAGATCCGGATTCGTTTTGGAAGTCTGCCGGTAAGCCGCGGACATCACGAGTTGCTTGAGAAAACGCTTCAGATCCCAGCCGCTTTCCTTCAAATCAATCGCGAGCCAATCGAGCAGCTCTGGATGACTCGGCAGCTCGCCCTGCGAGCCGAATTCCTCGCTTGTTTCGACCAGCCCGATCCCGAAAATGTGTTCCCAATGCCGGTTCGCGACCACCCGGGCGGTCAGCGGATTTTTCTCGTCTACCAGCCATTTCGCCAGCGCCATTCGATCGCGTTTGACGTTTTCCGGAAGTGGATGAAACACTGCCGGCACGCCCGCCGTGACTTCATCGCCATGACTCGCGTAATTCCCGCGGATGTGGACGTTCGTCTTCCGCTGCTTGTCGGCGGCAAGCTCACGCATGATTGGAACGGTCGTGCTCGGCTTGACGTTTTTGACCTGATTTTCCAGCTTGGCCAACTTTGCCCGCTCGTCTTTCAGCGAAGGTGCCACGGTTCGAAAATGCGCGGCCAGTTTTTCCTGTTCCGCCAGCTTCAGTTCCGTCGCCTGGAGCAGTTTCCGGATATCCGCCGGCATCTGCGCCCAGTCAGAAACGTTCGCGTCACCTGTCGCGGAAAAGGCGAAATTCGTCAGCAGGTGCGTTTTGTGCTCGGAAATCTGGGGGATCGTGATCTCCAGTTTCCCGCCGGTCAGATCGATCGGTGCGTTGCGGATCAGCGTCAGTTCCTGAGCTTTCCCGGTTCCTCCCGCGATGGCCCAGCCGGTCTTTTTACCCGCCTTTTCGGCGAGAACAGCGGAGGCGGGAAACCCGCTCTGCTCGTGGGTGGCGGTCGCGACCTGAAACGTCAAATCACGCGCCCCGCTCGGGTGCAAATTCGTACTCGGCTTCGGCACATCGCTCGGCCGAGTATCCCAAATCTCCCCGCGTTTCGCATCGAGCAGGACCACCCGATAGCCCTTCAACCGCTCTTCCAAATTGCTGTCCGTCCGGTTCCACAGTGCGATTTTTTCGACCGGAAACTCGCCGCCCAAATCGACCTCCAGCCACGGATCAGTGTCGTTCGCACCGGTGTGCTGAACCGAGCCTTTCGCGTATTCGCCGGCCGTGTTCCCATCGATCGCCCGCTTCGCTTCGCCGTCGACGTAGGTCGAGCTTTGGGTCGCTTTCCCGTTCGGCGCGATGTTTTTCCCGCCGGAAAAAACCTGCACTTCCGCGAGGTGAATCATCTTCCCTTTCCCCGGCAATTCGATGCGCACAAAACGCCCTTTCGGATTTGAATTCTTCTCCGGCACCCATTTTGCGGTGAGCCGCGACAGCACGAAATTCGTGCTCTGCTCCGGGGCGATTTCCAGCCGCACGGCGGAGATTTTGGTGGGTTTGTCAGGCACCTCGAGCGAAATCGAGTAGGTGTCGGTTTCCGGCAGCTTTTCTTGATCAGCGGAAATTTTTCCGTCTTCCGAGATGGCCAGCTCAGTCTGTTTTCCGCGGGCCGCGATCGGTTTCAGGCGCGTCCAGTTCGGCTCTTTCTGCATTTTCGCGAGCCACGGTTTCATCTCCGCATCCAGCTCCGGCGTCTGCTTGTTCAGCGTCGATTTCAGCTGGGTAATCTCCGTTTCCCACGCCTTTTTCTGCGCCTTCTGTTCGTCGGTCCAGATTTCCAGAAACGGTGCCTCGTTCTTTTTGTCGGTGTCTTCCGACTGATTAAAAAATGCGAATAGCTGGAAATATTCGTGGTGGGTCAGCGGATCGTATTTGTGGGTGTGACACTGCGCACAGTCGATCGTCGTGCCCATCCAAACCGCCATCGTCGTGTTCACCCGGTCGACCACGGCCACGTTGCGGAATTCCTCGTCGTTCGTGCCGCCCTCGCTGTTCGTCATCGTATTCCGGTGAAAAGCCGTCGCGATCAGTTGTTCCTGCGTCGGCTCCGGCAGCAAATCGCCCGCGATCTGCTCGATCGTGAATTGATCGAACGGCTTGTTCGCGTTCAGCGATCGGATCACGTAATCCCGATACGCCCAGATCGTCCGGACCGGGTCATCGGCGTATCCTGCCGAATCTGCGTAGCGTGCTAAATCCAGCCACACCCGCGCCCAGCGTTCGCCGAAGGCCGGTTTCGCCAATTGCGCGTCGACGAATTTTTCGTAGGCATCCGCCGATTGGTCATCCACGAAGGCTTTCACTTCCTCCCACGTAGGAGGCAGCCCCGTCAAATCCATCGCCACCCGTCGCCCGATCGAATGCCGGTCCGCTTCCGGCGACTGCGTAAGCCCTTCGCTTTCCAGCCGGGCCAGGATAAAATGATCGATCGCGTTTCGCGGCCATTTCGCGAGCTCTCCGCTCTCAAATTTCGGTATCGCCGGCTTTTTCGGAGGCTCGTAGCTCCAGTGCTTTGCATACGGCGCATCCTGCTCGATCCATCGCTTGATCAAATCCGCTTCCGCCTTGGAAAATTTCGTGCCTTTCCCGTCCGGCGGCATCGAGTCGATATCGTCGTGCGGCAGGGTAATCCGGTGATACAGCTCACTCTTTTCCGGATCACCCGGTTCGAGGGCCTTGTAGCCCCCCAGATCCATCATCGCCCCCTCACGCGAATCGAGGCGCAGACCCGCTTCCAGCGTTTCCTCGTCCGGTCCGTGGCAGGCAAAACAACGATTCGAAAGCAACGGACGGATGTCCCGGTTAAAATCGATCTCCTTCTCTTCGCCAACTGACAAAGAAACCGCCCCGCAAAAAACCAAAAGACCGCTGGAAAATAATTTCATGTGTTTCGTCCGAACTATACGCATTCAAGCGGCCAAAATCTTATCGCGCAATCGCGAAAAGTCCGGAGCCACCGTTGTCGCCCCGATCGCAATTCCCCCGCGATGAATGCAGAGTCGAAAACGAATCCAATCCAGTGGCTTGTGAACCGCCGGACGTGGTCACAGTTCGCGCGTTCGATTGTGGATCCGAAGCAACGACAAAAATCGGGATTTCTTGCTCCGAGATAAGGTCGCTGGTAGCCTTCTCTGCATTCGACGCGGAGAATATTACGTCCTGCCATCATGATACCCTCTCATAAATTCCGAAAACAGGTCGGAGTGTTGTTCGTGTTCTTTGTCGTCCTCTGTGTCGGGTGCTCCCGTGAGACGGATCCGAATGCAGCCAGTCGAGGATCCAACGCCGGGGAAAAAGAGGGCGTCGAGAACGCCGATCGCGAAACGGCTGAAAGGTATTTCGTTGCACTGGACGAAGTCCAGTCAGCTGAAGAAGAAGAGAAGTTGCTGAAGGAGTTTGGGCAATGGCTCAGGGAGAACGAGTACAGGATCCAGGTGGAGGCAAAATCGGGGAAGCACCGGCTTTCGTGCCCCTATTTCCCGCCTGTCACACCCTGGACCGATCATACATTCTTTGATGCCGGGAACCTGGCACTGCTCCCTCGTTTCGACGAAGGCAGGTAACCCGCGATTTTCCACCCAGGGCTATCCTTCCGGGCCTAATCGGGTGTCCGCTCTCACCAGGCCGCACCCAGCACCGGCTGCGGATTCACCCGATAGGGCATCCACACCACGCCGACGGCCTTGTCATCGCAGTTTTTCTTCAGCGGCGTCAGGCGGATTTCTTCGAGCTTTTCAGTCATCGGATCCATCGCCTCTTTCAGCTTGGCGACAGCTTCCCCGCATTCGCGATCGAGTTCTTCGAGTTCTTCGGCAAGTTCCTCGACTTCCTCCTCCGCGCGGGCGACGTCCCGGCTTTCTTTCCAGGCGCGGCTGGTGCCGGTGAGCACGCTGCTGCCCTTCGAGGAGCTGACTTTCCGACCTAAAATGGCTCCCAGGAGCGTCCCGCCGACCCGCATGGCGGTATCCATTTTTGCCCGGTTAGACTGCGCTTTCTGCTCCTCAACGACGTCGAGGGCCCGCTCAACCCGGTCTTCGACCTTCTTGATTTTCTTTTCGTATTCCTCGCGGAGTTCCTCGACTTTTTCATCGCGCACCTCGCGCGCGGCGTGAACGAGACGGCCCCGGAAATCGCCCTCGGTTTCGCCAATGTTGGAATATTGATCGGTCAGCGGGCTGCGATACACGGTGATCGAGTGGTTCCCGTAGAGAAAATCGACCAGCTCTTTTTTCAGGTCGGACCAGAGGTCGGATTCGAGCATTTTCTGCGGCAGATCACCAAAGGTCGCGCCCGGAACCGGCTCGCGGCTGAGCTGGCTGTATCCGATTCCGTTCGGCAACTCAAGATCCTGGCTCCAGTCCACGTCTTCGGATTCCGGGTCGATCTTGTTCACGATGCAGACGGTTTCGACACCATTGATGCCTTTTTTCGGATCGGAATACCGCACCTCGCCCACGCGCATCACGGCCGGCTGATAATTGATTTCCTCGCCCGGCACCCCGGCTCCGGCGGGGAAGAAAAATTCGTCGGCACCCTTCGGCAAACGCGGGCGCATGGCCACGGGCGCCTTCGGTTTCGGGGCTTCGGCGGAGGGAGTCGGCGCGGCTGCCTGTTTTGCCTCCAGCTTTTTCCGCTTCGGATCCATCAATTTCTTGATCTGCCGGCGGGCCAGCGGACCGCGCAGATAGCTCAGCACCCAGCGGACGTGAAACACGACCGGGCCGTCCTCGTGGACATTGTTCATCAGGAAAACCCGGCTCCCGAGACCGGCGAGCAGCTCCTCCATTTTCCCGCGATCAAATCCGGCATCGTTGTCGGCGGCTGCCCCTTCGAGACCATCAAGCACGCGCGCTTTGTCCCGCTCGGTCTGCAAACGACCCAGCCACCAGGTTCCGATATTCGAGAGCGCCTTGTAATCGAGGTCGACCGGGTTCTGCGTCGCTAAAAGAATCCCCAGGCCGAAAGCCCTCGCCTGTTTCAGCATCGTCATCATCGGCTTTTTCGAAGGCGGATTCGCCGTCGGCGGGAGGTAGCCGTAAATTTCGTCCATGTAGAGCATGGCCCGCAGGCTGGTCGTGCCGGACTGGGAACGCATCCAGCCGAGAGTCTGGTTCAGCAGCAGCGACACGAAAAACATCCGCTCCGAATCGCTGAGGTGTGCGATCGAGAAAATCGAGATGCGCGGTTTTCCTTCCTCCGTGTACATCATCCGCTTCATGTCGAGCGGTTCGCCCTGCAGCCAGCTGGAAAAGCCGGGACTGGCGAGCAGGTTGTTCATCTTCATGGCCAGTTCCCGCCGGTCTTTCTCCGGGCAAACCGTGTCCAGATCCATCACGCCGATTTTGTCGAAGGGCGGCTGCTGGATCTGCGTGATAAGCGATTCCAGCGTGACGCCGTATCCTTCCTTCCACGAATGCGCGAAAATATTTGAGAGCAGGATGTGCTCCGGATCCTGGATCGGATCAGCATCGACACCGACGAGGGACAGCAGGCTCGAAACGGTCGATTCGATCCGTTCTCCCAGCATTTCAGCGTCATCGAGAATCTCGAACTCCGGCACATCAAGTGAACTTAGAATCGAAACCGGCAAACCTGCATTCGAGCCGGGCGTGTAAACCGTCAGGTCCACTTTGTCGCGGAACGACTTGATCCGCTCTTTCCCCTGCCCCCACTGCCCGATCCCTTTTTCCCACAGCGCGGCCTGCTTGGCGGCGTGTTCGTCGGGCGTGATGCCCTTTTTCTTCGCGTCATCTTCGTTGATCCACGGGCGAAAATCCTCCGGAGCGAGATCGGGAAAAGTCAGCATCAGGTTGGCGATGTCGCCTTTCGGATCGATCACGATCGCCGGGATGTTGTCCAGTGCCGCTTCCTCTAAAATCGCGATGCAGAGACCCGTTTTCCCTGAACCGGTCATCCCGAGCACGACCCCGTGTGTCACGAGATCCTTGGAATCATAAAGGACGAGGTTGTCCTGCATTTCCTTCTCGCCGAGATCATATTCGCGGCCGAGGTAAAATTGTCCGAGCGTTTCGAAGTCTTCGGTGCGGATTTCCATGTTGCTTGCTGTCGGTGAATCAGTGGGATGGGTGGAAAATTGTTCTACACGAACCCATTAAAAAAGACAGCCCTGAACCGCGAAACGTCACGAATTTTTCCCCGAATCCGGATTTTTGAAAGACCCGTGCCCGGCAGGCGGTAGATTGCAAAATGTGGATCGTCACGCACACCCTCGCGCCCGTGGTCACCCTCGCAGCCGCGGAAACGGTCGCCCTGGAGGCCCGGAAGAAGCGAATTTTCGATGCCCGGCACTATTTCCTGTTCGCTCTGAGCGGTGCTTTGCCGGATGTGCTCTACCCGCATTTGAGTCTTGAAGCACGCTTCAGCAGCTGGACCCACACGATCTGGTTCCTGATCGGGTTCATCCCCGTCGCGACCTGGGTCGCCCGTCGTTTCGCTAACTCCCGCCGTGTTCTTACCGCGCTGTTGATGACTTTCTCCTGCACCCTGCATCTCTTTTGCGATGCCATCGCCGGCGGAATTGTCTGGCTGCATCCCGCGTCCGATTCGGTGATCGGTCGTTACATCGTCCCCGGCCGCTGGTGGTTCAAGCTGGACCTGATTTGTCTTGGTGCCTCTATCCTGTTGCTCGCCTGGCTAAAAATCCGGGCCGTGAGGTTGGCGCAAAAAAAGACTTCGCGCAGTGACGATTCATAGTAGCCGTGGGCTTCAGCCCACGGTCTCTACGCCACCACCTTTGCGTCGCGCAGCGACGGTTCAAACTGTCCGACACCGCTCTACTTCAATCGTCGCTACGCGACGCAAAAACGTTTCGACCTTTTCCCGGGGGCTGAAGCCCACGGCTACCAGGAGTTGTCGCTACGCGACAATCGTAGAATCATAAATCGCCTCCAGCGCCGCAATCTGCTCTTCCCGCCGAAATTTTCCGCGGACACCGGCGATCGCGTTTTCACTGAATTTTTTCCACAAACCGGCATCGGCGGTGACCCGGAGGAGGCTTTCGGCCAGCTGGCCCGGTTCATTCTCGGGGACCAAAAAACCACTCTCGCCGTCGTCGACCGCTTCGGGAATCCCGCCGTGATTCGTCGCCACGACAGGCAAACCGGTCGCCATCGCTTCCAACATCGCGTTCGGCACTCCCTCGCGATTTCCATCCGCGGCCGTCCGGCTCGGGTGCAGAAAAATATGGGCGTTTTCAAAAACGGAACGCAAACCGGCTTGATCCAAAAACCCGCAAAACTCGACGGCGTCACGCACGCCCAATTCCTTCGCGAGCGATGCCAGCTCACCCTGCAACGGTCCTTCGCCGACGATCTGAAATCTCGCAGCCGGAAACGTTTCTTTGAATTCGACAAACGCCCGCAACGAATCGTCGTAGGCTTTTTTTTCGATGAGTCGCCCGGCCTGAACGAGGTTCCAGCCCCCGTCAGCAGGAAAGGTTCGATTTTCGGCGGGAGGCCAGTCTTCCAGCGGGATTCCGGTCCGGGATAGATGCAATTTTTCCGC
>JABDJT010000482.1 GCA_013003335.1 Verrucomicrobiales bacterium
CGTCGGGACAAATCACCTCAATAATGATCTCGCGAGCCACGATCGTCTGCAGTTCCCCGAGTTCCCGGCGGAAAACATCCGGCAGCTCCTCGACATCCGCGACATAGTAGTAATTTGCGTCGCTTGCCTCAGCGAGAGCCGTCATCAGGTTCTCGTTGTAATTGTCTCCCAGGCCGATCGTAGAGACAGAAATCTGGCGACGGGCGAGACGCTGCCCGAGCTGTGCGATTTCGCGGTTGCTCGAGGGCCCCACGTTCGCGATTCCATCGGAGAGCAGGATTACCCGGTTGATTTTCTCCCGGCCAAAATATTCTTCGAGCTGCTGACCGCCACGCTCGACACCGTGATAAAGCGCTGTGCTTCCGCCTGCGTTGATCTTGCGTATCGTCCGCTTGAAATGGTCCCGCTTGGTGCCAACCGGCTGCGCTCCAATCAGTACATCCACGTCCGTGTCGTACATCACGAGTGAGAAGATGTCCTTCGGCCCCAATTGATCGACCAGCATCTCGGCAGCCTGCTTGGCCTGCTCCAGCTTTTTGCCGGTCATCGAACCGCTCCGGTCAATCACCAGGGCGATGTTCAGCGGCATGCGATCGAGCTTTTGACCGATCGGAACACCATTGATGTCGATCTTGATGATCACTTTCTGTTCGCCTGCGCCCTTCACGAGCAGGGGCCGGTCAACCTTCGTGACGAACCCGACCGTTTCCGGTTTGGCGACTGATCGGCCGAACCCGGCCGGGGGAAGGGCCAGCAAACCGGCCGTGAACACTACAAGTGGAAGTGCGAATTTTTTCATGATGCGAAGAGAGTCGCATCGCGGGCCGGAAAAGTTGTCAGGGGCCGGTAAAAGGGTTGTAAGAAATTTGTCAAAATTGTTGAAACGAATGAACAGGGTATGTTCGCCGAACCAACCCTGTTGGATCGTTTCAGGGCACTCTTGAGATCAAATCCCAAACCCGACATCCGCCTCGTTTCCGAATTGCAGAATCTCTTCGAAATTCCGTGAACGAAGCTGGTCGTTTACGGTCTGATCCACCGTTTCGAGGCAATCCTGCAGGCCGGCTGCGCCCGGGAAATCGGGCCCGGATTTTTCACCCGCCAGGCTGCACAAATCGCCATCGATCGCCTCAATCACATCGGCCACGGTGATGGCGCGGGGCTCGTGGTTGAGCAGGTAACCGCCACCCACCCCGCGCTTGCTTTTCAGCAGACCCGATCGTTTCAGGGACAACAGGATTTGCTCGAGGAACTTCACCGGAATTTCGCCCTGCCCGGCCAGATCCTGGATCTGGAACGGCTGTTGTCGCGGTGCAGCGGACAACAGGGTCATCGCGCGCAGGGCATACTCGGCTTTGCGGGAAATTTTCACAACAAGCTGGATTCCCGACAAAATGGGTCAAGATTCGCCGAAAATCAATATTTCAGCAGAGACTCAATTCGGACCCCTTCGCCGATCACATCACGCCCATTCAGCCCTTCGAGTTCGATCAGGAAACTGGCGGCAATGAGGTTGGCCCCGAGTTCGCGGACCAGCTTGATCGCTGCTCCAGCTGTTCCTCCCGTCGCGAGCAAATCATCGACCAGGAGTATGTTTTCACCGGCTGAAAGGGAATCCTTGTGCAACTCGATTTCCGCTTCGCCATACTCCAGCGCGTAAGCCATGCCGATCGTTTGCCACGGCAGCTTGCCCTTTTTCCGCATCGGGACGAATCCGGCACCGATTCGGTCCGCCACCGCAGCACCGAAGATAAATCCGCGAGCATCGATTCCGATGACCTTGTCCACCTTGTTTTCGCCAGCTGTTTCGATCAATCCGGCGATGGAAAGGCGGAACAATTCGCCGTCGGCCAGCAGGGTCGTGATGTCTTTGAAAAGGATTCCGTCTTTCGGAAAATCCGGCACATCCCGGACGGCGGAGCTAAGGCGATCAAGGTCTGAAGCATTCAAAACGGCGCGAACTTGAACCGGATCGATTTGAATTGCAATCAAACTCGCATCCAGCCGCCGGCACCGATTTTTTGATCGACGCCCTCGCGCTGGATTCATATCGTGTTTCTCGAAATTCAATTATCCGGAACCGTAAAAATGCCCATGAAAAAGCTGATTCAAATCATTCCCCTCCTGATTTTCTCCACCCTCGCTGCGTCCTTCGATACATCGGCCCGGGCTGCGGAAATCACCATTGAAAACTCCTCCGGCGAATCCGCCCGCCTGTATTCCAACACCGGACGTGGCTGGAACTACGAAGGAACCATCCGCTCCGGTAGTCGGCCGCAAACTTACCGGGCTGACGCCGGTGAAGACTGGGGTTTTTCGGACCCGCATTCATCCCGTGTCACCTTTATCAAGCAAATCACTGTAAAAAAATGGGGCACCAATCATCTGCATCTCACCAGTCGTGACATTCACGGCGGCGGCGGCGGTGGTGGTGGTGGTGGTGGTGG
>JABDJT010000510.1 GCA_013003335.1 Verrucomicrobiales bacterium
AAGGATCGGAAGTCAGCATCGTCCTGCAGCAAAGCCACTCCGGTGAATGGAGGCTGGACGGCCGCAGCACGGGCGACGCGAAACCAAACAACGAGCATGTTGTGGCGCTGCTGATTGAGGCGATCCGCGAGAAATGCGGGGAGTCGGCCGCGAAATCGAATCTCGCTGCCCTGACAGTCGATGTTTCGCTGGAATGCCACAATGTCCGTTCCGGCACGCTGTTTTACGATGAACCGGACGCCCGCGCCGTGATTGAAAATTTGCGCGTCGCCCGGACCGGTTCGGAGGATCCGCGCGTTCTCGAAGCGCTCGCCGGTTTCGGCCTGAAACGCATTTCCCGAATTTACCCCGCTGCCGAGATCGTGCCCGATTTTCACGGGGCCTTCGCGTTTCCAGGTCAAACCGTCGCCGAGCAGGAAATCTTCTGGGCGGACTTGCTGGCGAACCGGCTCGACGAATTGCGGGTGCTTGGCTGCGAGGTGCAGGTCGATGATTCGCTGGGACTGCAGATTATCGACCCGACTGATTTTTACGGCGAGTTGACCGGCGAGGATGAAGCGACGGACTGGTTCGATTTTGAATACGGCATTCGCGTCGGTGCGGCACGTGTGAACCTGTTGCCCTGCCTCGTCCCCTATTTGGAAAGCCAGCCGGCCAGTTTCAGCCTCGAATCGCTGCAAAATTCGCCGAAGAAAAAAGTGCCGATCCGAATGGATGATTCCGGCCGATACGTTGCCGTCCCGGCGAAAAAACTGCACGAGATTTTGGGGATTTTGACGGAGCTCTTTGGCAACGACGCGATCGATTCTGAGGGGCACCTCCGGCTTCACAAAATTCGCGCCGCTCAGCTCACCACGATTCATCGCGACGGCGCAGCGCCCCGCATGGTCGATCAGGCGCCAAATTATCTCCTCAAATCAGCCGACGAACTCGAGACCCTCAAACCGACCACCCACCACGATGTCCCGCAGGGATTTCTTGCCACGCTCCGGCCATATCAGCAGGACGGCTTCGAGTGGCTTCAATTTTTGCGCGAGCAGGGCCTCGGCGGGATTTTGGCCGATGATATGGGCCTCGGGAAAACCATCCAGACCCTCTGCCATCTCCACGCCGAAAAAGCGGCAGGCCGCGCCAATTTGCCGACCTTGATTCTCGCGCCGAAAAGCGTGGTGCCGAACTGGGAAAAAGAGGCTAAAAAATTCGCGCCCTCTCTGAAAGTGCTCGCCCTCCAGGGGCCACAGCGGAAAAAATATTACAGTGTCCTCGGCCACGCCGATTTGGTCATTACCTCATATCCCGTTCTGCTTCGCGACGCGGAGGAAATCCATCAGCAGCCGTTTCACTACGTCATTTTGGACGAGGCCCACACGATCAAGAACGCCCGTTCGAAAGTGACCCAGGTCGCCTACAAAATCGATGCGCGGCACCGCCTTTGCCTGACTGGCACGCCGATTGAAAACCACCTCGGCGAGCTCTGGTCGCAGTTCCATTTTCTGATGCCCGGCTTTCTCGGCAGCGAGGACGGATTCAATCGCTGTTACCGCAAGCCGATCGAAAAATTCCGCGATGAAAGCCGCCGTATACGCCTCGCCGAACGCGTCGCACCGCTTCTTCTTCGCCGTACCAAGACTCGGGTGGCGAAAGATTTGCCACCGAAAACGGAGATCGTGCGGACGATCGAATTGACCCCGAAACAGGTCGATCTCTACGAAGCCGTTCGGGCCAGCGTCAGCCGCGAGTTGCGGGATGAAATCAACCGGCGCGGATTCGAGGCCTCGAAAATTCTCGTGCTCGACGCGCTGATGAAGCTACGGCAAATCTGCTGTCACCCGAAGCTTTTGAAACTCCCCACCGCCCAACGCGCACGCAATTCCGCCAAGCTTGACCTGCTCATGGACCTGCTGCCGGCGATGGTCGAGGAAGGCCGGCGCGTGCTGATTTTTTCCCAGTTTACTCAGATGCTTGCTCTGATCGAGCAGGCATTGGACAAAGAAAAAATTCGCTACCAGACCCTGACCGGGCAGTCGAAAAATCGTGGTAAATTGTGCGACGATTTTCAGGATGGAAAGGTTCCCGTTTTCCTGATTTCCCTCCGCGCTGGCGGCACGGGACTCAATTTAACGAAGGCCGACACTGTGATTCACTACGACCCGTGGTGGAACCCGGCCCTCGAGGCCCAGGCCACCGATCGCGCCTACCGAATCGGCCAGAAAAATCCGGTTTTTGTCTACAAGCTGATTTGCCAGGGCACCATCGAGGAAAAAATCCTGCAGCTGCAGCAGAAAAAACGCGCACTTTTCGAAGGTGTTCTGGAAGGCGCGCCGCAGAAGCTGGAATTTTCCGAGAAGGATCTGGACGATCTGCTCGCGCCGATTTCGTGAGACCGCAACGAACCAACAGGGTTGGTTCGGCAAATAGACCCTGTTTATTCGTGCTTTTCCAACCGGTCCACGCACTCACCTAACAGACGCCGCAGTTCTTCAAATCCGTAGAACTGCTTCGCGATTTCAAAATTCCGCTCGACCGCGCCCGTCCGGAATTCGTCGTCTTCGAGATAGTTCTTCACCTCCGCCACCGCGTCGTGCGTTACCAGGCCATCGATTGAAGGGAACTGGAAACCTTTCGGTTCAATGTCCTCGACATAAACCGGATAGCGATTCACCAGCGTGGCCTTTTTGAAATACACGCTTTCCAACAACGCGTTGCCGAATCCCTCAATCAGGCTCGGGTAGGTCACGAAATCCGCGTGTGGGTAGGCATCCCAGAGAGTGTAAATTTTCTTCCCGTCTTCGGTTTTGCCTCGTAACTCATCGACACGATCGGCAACGACCCGCAGATCCACGCCTGCCTCGCTTGCGAGCCGTTCCAGCAACTCGAGGTACTCAAATCCCTCGTCGCCGGCAGCGTGGGAGATCACCAGTTTGCAGCGCGGATCGTCCAGCTGCCGCACCAGCTCGATGGCATGTTCGATCCCTTTGCGGGGCACGATCCGGGTCGGCTGGAGGATCAAAATGTCGTCCTCCGAAAGTCCAATCGCCTTGCGAAAATCGCGGTTGTATTTATCGATCCCCGGTGGCTCCTCCTCGAAGTGGAACACGTTCGGAATCAGCGTGGCGGTCACACCTTTCCGCAGCGAAATTTCGCGTTGAGCAGCGGTGTTGATGACGACATGCTCGATGTTCGGCAGGCTGGGCGGGAATGCTGCATCGAGAAAATCACGGACGCCCGTGTTTGAAAACCGCGCCCGTTCCCAGGAAAAATCATGGTGGTGGGCGATGCATTTCATGCCCGTCTCGGCGAGAAATTCCGTGATCGCCAGCCCAAGCGGCACGTGCATCGGGATGGTCAGCGCATTCTGCGGAACGAGGACATCGATCGAAAACCGATCCGCGAACTCGTAGATTTCCTCTTTCAAAAATGCTGTCAGTTCGTGAATCCGGGCCGTAACAGCACGGGACCGGGTGCTACCGCCCCAGATATCCGATTCAATTTCGCGGATCGATTCGTGCCCGAAATACGCCTGCGGCACGACCATGGAAATTTCCTCCTGCCGGTCGCTCAGCCCCGAGAACCAGTGGGATACGTGACCGTCCATCCACAACACCTCCGCCCATTTCGCTGCCTCCAGCGAAACGCCATCCGTGCCTGCAAACCGGGTCGAGATGAAGCCGAAATTCATTTTCGAAAAAGCAAAACCAGTACTGTCGCAGGATTCGGGCCGGATGCAGGGGAAAATCCGCGCCCGGAAATCGGGGTGCGACGACAGGATTCAGGCGAGAATCCCCTTCATCACGTTTCCGTGATCGATATCGAGCCGTTTCCGGCCGGGCACTTCCAATTTCCGCGAATCCAACCCGAGGAGGTGCAAAACCGTCGCGTGAATGTCAGTGATGTAGTGTCCCGGCTCAAGCGCGTGGAATCCGAGTTCGTCGGTGGCGCCGTAGACGTGGCCTTTTTTAACACCGGCCCCGGCGAAGAATATCGAGAATCCGTGGGGATGATGATCGCGGCCGTCTTTCTTGCCGCTGCGGGTTTCAAGTCCTGGCGTCCGGCCGAATTCGGTGCAGAAAACGACGAGCGTTTCGTCCAGCAATCCCCGCTGTTTCAGGTCTTTAATGAGGCCGGCGACCGGTTTATCGATCGTTGCACAGCCCTTGCCATGGTTTTCTTTCAATTTCTGATGAGAATCCCAATAGCCGTACCGTGATGGAAATACCTGGACGAAGCGAACACCCCGTTCGACCAACCGGCGGGCCGTGAGAAGCCGCTGGCCGGCAGTGGTGGTGACGCTCCCGCTTTCGATGCCGTAGGATTCACGAATCGCTACGGATTCTTTCTTCAAGTCGAGTGCTTCCGGAACGGCCATCTGCATGTTGAACGCGAGCTCGTACGATTTGATCCGCGCCCGAATCGCGTCGTCTTCGGGATACTGCACGGCGGCGAGACCGTTCAATTCCCGGGCCAATTCGAACTGGTTGGCCTGTTCTTCTGCCAGGACAGCGGCTCCGCGTTTCGCGTAGGGCAACGGGCTGGCTGCGCCGATTTTCAGGGGGATCCCGGCGTGTTTTGGCCCGAGGTAATTGGAATCGATTGAGGTTCTCGTATTGTTCCGGGTCGGACCGCCGAGGACGCAGAAGGACGGCAGGTTGTCGTTGAGCGACCCGAGCCCGTAATGGACCCACGAACCGATCGACGGCTCGATCGAATCGAGTTTGTGACGGCCGGTGTGGATCTGATTTTCGGCGGCGTGATCGTTATCGGTCGTATACATGTTACGGACGACGCAGAGATCATCCACACAACTCGCAATGTTCGGCAGCCAGTCGGCGACTTCGATGCCGCTCTGGCCGTGCTTTTTGAATCCGATCTGCAGCGGCATGATCTCCGGATACAGATCACGCTTTTTTTGAATGACGGACCGCGACCGCGCATCGTGGTAGGGATGCTTGAACGGATCAGCGAAGGGCGTGTCGTCGAAGGTTTTCCCGGCGAACTTGTTCAACGCCGGCTTTGGATCAAACGTCTCGAGGTGGCTGTAACCGCCCGAGAGAAAAATCCAGATCACCGATTTCGCCTTTGGCTGAAACAACGGTTGCCCGGTCGGAGGCGCCCAGGCTCCGGATTCTGCGTTTGCCTTCGAAATTCCGTCCCGAAACAGCATGGTTGACAATGCCAGGCCGGTGAACCCCATCCCGCAATCGGAAAGAAAAGTGCGGCGGGGAGATTTCTGTCTCAAAAGCGGATCCATCGAAACTACGGAAGGGTAACAAATTCAGAATGGCCGAACAATGTTTGCACGAGTGTCTCACGGGACCGCAATTGCGGTTTGTCGGAAGGTGGCACATCGAGCCCGGTTTGGGTCGTGAGCGTTTTTGTCGCGATTGCCGAAGCATAGAGATCTCGTTGTTTCATCAAAAACCCCCGGCAGGCTGCCAGTTCATCCGCCGAAGGACCACGGGTGAGAATGCTCTCGAAGGCGGCCGTAATAAATTTGTCTTCGTCAGGGAACTGGTTCGCCAATTCCCGGGCCAACACTCGCGAACTGGTAAGAGTCAGCGGGTTGTTTAGAATCGCGAGCGCCTGCTGCGGCATCACTGTGCTGCTGCGCTGGTAGCAGTCGCAGGGATCGGGCGCATCGAACAGCGCGACCATTGCTCCCTTGCCGCCTTCTTCCGGAAACGTCTCAAAATAAACGGTCCGGCGCAGAGCCGTGTCGGCCTCCTTGTTGGGGATTTCGTCATAGATCGGCGTGGGATCGAGCCTCCCGGTGACATGGAGGATCGAATCGCGAATGACCTCGGCTTCGGCCTGGTCACGGCGGAAACGCCACAGGAACCGGTTGTCGGGATCTGCCGCAAGATTGTCGCGAGTCGTTTCGCTGGCAGCTGAATCCAAGCGGTACGCCCGACTCGTCACAATCAGTCGATGAATCGGCTTCATTTTCCATTCAGCAGCGATCAATTCAGACGCGAGCCAGTCGATCAATTTCGGATGGGTCGGCGCTTTGCCGCGACGGCCGAAATCGTAAACCGGTTCGGCCAGCGGTTGGCGGAAATGCCGCGCCCAGAGGTGATTGACTGCGACTCGCGCTGTGAGCGGATTTTCCGGGCTGGCAATCCAATTCGCCAGAGCTGTTCGGCGACCCGTGGATTTTTGATGGTATGATGGCGACAACGGCGTGTAGCCGACATCAGTTTTCGATTGAGCCGCTTTTGCGGTGGTCAGCTTTTTCTGAGCGGCCGCCAGATCGCTTTTCGCTTTCTTCAATGCAGCCTCGGCAGACTTCTTTTTTGCCTCATCTTCGCCCGCCTGTTTCACTTCTGCTTCTGCGGCTGGAACAGACTTTTCAGCGGCTGCGAATTCAGTTTGGGCGATGAGCAGATTCGCGAGACGCTCCAGTTCGGCAGCTTTTTTCGCCAATGCTTCGAAATCTCCCTCGTCGTCTTCGTATTTTACCCGATCCGCCGCGATTCTAGCGTGAATTGCCTTCAAGTCCGCTTCCGCCGCCGCAATTCGTGCCCGGTCTTTGGATTGACGCGCGCTCTCGAGGGTTGTTTCACGCTTCGTGATCTCTTCCCGGCGGACAAATTCCTTCAATCCCGGATACGCCGCGACCTCCGGCAGCTCAATCGGCTGAATCTCGATCTTGTCGCCTCCTACGATGGCGGGACCGGAAGGAGCAACGGGCGGTTCGTCCTGTATGATGTTTCGTTCATCACCGCCTGCATACATCCGCGTTTCATCGTCGAAACGGTCGTCGAATACGCGCGGCAGGACCTGTGGTCCCGGTTTTCGCAAGGAAGTCGTCCCCGGCACGTAAGGCACGTATTTATCGATGTGGCCGCCGCCCGGCACGCGATCCTGACGCAACTCAATCGGCTCGAAAAAGGCTCGAAACGCAAAATATTCCCGCTGAGAAATCGGGTCGTACTTGTGGTCGTGGCAGTGGGCGCAGTTCAGCGTGAGCCCGAGAAACGCCTTGCCGGTGTGCTCCACCTGATCCCGCCGCCACTGTTCGGAATTCAAGGCGAACCAGTTCCGCACAAGAAATCCCGTCGCTGCGATTGTCTCGTCGTTCTCCGGCGCAATCTCGTCTGCGGCCAGCATTTCAATAATCATCCGATCGTACGGTTTGTCCTCGTTGAGAGAACGAATGATCCAGTCCCGCCAGCGCCAGATCCCCGGATAAGAATTGCGAACATCCGGCACGGAACGCCTACCGTACCAGGACGAATAACGCCAGATATCCATCCAGTGCCGCCCCCAGCGTTCGCCATACCGTGAGTCTTCCAGGAGCCGGTCGACTACCTTTTCGTAGGCTGTTTCCGAATTGTCGGCGAGAAAAGCCTGGAATTCCTCCCGCGTCGGCGGGACCCCTACCAGGTCGAGATAAATACGCCTCAGCAACACAGGCTTCGAGGCTTCTTCAGAAGGAACCAGGTTTTTCTCCGTCAGCTTCGCAAAAATAAAATGATCAATCTCGTTCCGGATTGGACCGTCGACATCCGGCAGGGGCGGCCGCGAGATTGGGCGGAAAGACCAATGGTCTGCCGGATCATTCTCTGGCTTTTCGTTTTCCGGTGCCGGAGCACCCGCAGCAATCCAACCGCGGATCCGTTCGATCTGACCGGAGGAAAGCGCTGCTGCTTCCTGCGGCATCCGCTCATCGTCATCGGCGTGCGAAACACGCACGACCATTGAACTGCCGGCGGGATCCCCGGGAACCAGTGCCGGACCAGACTTTCCGCCTTTTAAAATCAGTTCCACAGTATCGAGGCGAAGACCGCCTTTTTGCTTGAGCACGCCGTGGCAGGCATAACACTTCTCCTTCAGCAGCGGTTTGATTTCAGAGAGATAATCCACCGCTGTCACCTCAACCGGTAAGACACTCCAAAGCAGAAGAACCAGGGTGATTCGCCCTGCTCCGTTCGCAGATCCGGCGAAGGAGTTCATGACCCAAAAGTGAACGATTCAACAAGCAGCGGTCAATCAACAGGCTTGGCGTGTTCAGGGCGACCCGATCGACACGTCGAAGAAAATTTTTTCCCCTAGCCCCGGCACGAATTTCGCTCTACGAGTTTGTCGCCGTGCCGGAATCCACCAAAGACATTGCTACCCAGCTCGAATCGCTGCGCGAAATCGTGCTCGCCAATATCGTGATGGCGGGAGAAATCCCGTCCCCGACCTTCGGCGAGGAGAATTTGACGCGCTTCGTCTCCGACCGTTTCACAGAATCCGAGTTGGACAATATTTCCACCGACGAAGCGGGAAACATCGCAGGGATCGTGCCGTCGAGAAGTGCAAAGAAAAAGAAAACCGGGGAGCGAAATACGATTCTGGTTTCAGCCCACCTCGACAAAGTTTGGGATGCCACGGCGGATCACACCGTCTCCGCGACGGAAACGACCCTGGACGGTCGGGGAATTGCGGACAACAGCACGGGAGTCGCTGTTCTCGTTTCGCTTCCGCAGATCCTGGAAAAACTTGGAATCGGCCTGAATTCGGACCTGCTCCTACTCGGGACGACCCGTAGTTTCGGCCGCGGGGATTTGGAAGGGATGCGATTTTTCCTCGATCACACGCCCTTGAAAATCCGCGCCGGAATTTGCCTGGAAGGCATGCAGCTCGGGCGCCTCAGCTTTTCGAGCCTTGGCATGCTGCGCGGGGAAATCCTGGTGAATTCAACAAATGATCAGTCCGACGCAGGCTGGCATTCGGGTGACACGGCCGGCGCGATTGCCGTGTTGTCGAAAATCGTCGCCCGCATTCTCGCGATCGAAAAACCGGAACGACCGCGCACGGAAATCCTGCTCGGTTCGATCCAGTCCGGCTCCGGTTACAACGTCCCGCCGACAAAAGGAGCGCTCCGGTTCGAAATCCGCAGCGAAGAAGGGGATGTCGTTGATCGGATACACCGGCAGATCGAGGAAATCGTCAACGAAGCCGATGCGCTCGGACAGGCAACCTGCGAACTAAACGTCCTCGCGACGCGGACGCCGGGCGACATCGGTTTCACCCACCCCATCGTGAAATCCGCCCGCGAAACACTCGAATCACTCGGCGTGAAACCCCGCATCGCGCCGAGCATTTCCGATCTTTCCGCCCTGCTGGATCGCGGAATCCCGGGCCTGACACTTGGGATCACCACCGGCAGGGGCCGCCACACCGAATCCGAAGCCATCGAGATCGAGCCGATGTTTACCGGCCTCGCCCAGCTCGTTTCCACCCTGCAATTCATCGACAAATTTGAGCCAGATGAGCAATCCGAGTAAAACGATCGATCAGTGGCTGGATACCAATACCTTCCACCACGAGGAATTCTGGGACCTGAAAAAACTCGTCGCGGAAAAGGAAAAGAAGGGGCTGAAAATCAGCCTCTGCATCCCGACGTTGAACGAAGAGAAAACGATCGGGAAAGAGATCATCATCTTTAAAAGCGAGCTGATGGACCGCTATCCGCTCGTTGATGAAATCGCCGTGATCGATTCCGGTTCAAAAGACCGCACCCTCGAAGTCGCAGCCAGTTATGGCGCCGACACTTACCTCTCCGCTGACATTTTGCCGAGCGAGGGATTCAAGCCCGGTAAGGGCGAAAACCTGTGGAAGGCGATCTACCAGCTCGGAGGCGACGTGATCTGTTACGTCGACGCCGACATCAAGAATATCCACCCGCGATTCGTGACCGGGCTGGTCGCCCCGCTGATTCATCGCGACGAAGTCCACTACGTGAAGGCGTTTTACGATCGTCCCCTCGCCTTTTCCGAAGGCATCCGCCCGAGCGGCGGCGGTCGCGTAACCGAGATTCTGGTTCGCCCGTTGTTCTCCCTCTTTTTTCCCGAATTGACCGCGATGGTGCAGCCGCTTTCCGGCGAATACGCCGTCCGGCGCGAGGTGTTGGAGGAAATCCCGTTCCCGATTGGGTATGGCGTCGAGACCTCGCATTTGATTGACGTGTATCAAAAACGCGGCCTGTCTGCGTTTGCCCAAACCGATCTCGAATCGCGCGTCCACCGCAACCAGACCACCGCGGATTTGGGGAAAATGGCCTTCGGGATTCTGCAGAGTTTCCTCAACCGCCTCGAATCCAACGGCATGGTTGAAAAACTGCCCGAGATGGCCACCGTTTTCCGCCAGTTCCAGGCCGAAGGCAAAGATTACGAGCAGGTCCTGAAGGAAATCGTCGAGGAAGAACGTCCGCCGATGATCGAGATCGCGGAGTACCGAAAGAAATTCGGGAAAGGCTGAAAAACGATCCAACAGCTTCGGAGCGAAGCGGAGAAAGACGGAACGAAGTGTAGTCAATTGGTTTGACGAACAGACCCTGTTCATTCGTTTGCGGGATTGCAGCGCAATTTCGATTCGGCGAGGATCGATTCATGATCCGTCCACTTTTTGCCATTCTCGCTTTCGCCCTCACGGTCCCTGTTTTTCACGCCGCCGATCGCCCGAACATTGTTCTGATCATGGCCGACGACATGGGTTGGGGACAGACGGGTTACTACAACCACCCTCGTCTGAAGACGCCGCACCTCGACGCAATGGCTGCCAACGGGCTGCGCTTCGACCGGTTTTATGCGGGGGCATCAAACTGCTCACCGACCCGGGCATCCCTACTGACGGGCCGTTCCAACGACCGGACCGGTGTGCAAAACCACGGCTTTCCGCTGCGCTTGCAGGAGAAAACGCTGGCTGAGGCGTTCCAGGACGCGGGCTACGCCACGGGGCATTTTGGAAAATGGCATCTCAACGGCCTGCGCGGGCCGGGTGTTCCGATTTTGAAGGATGATACCCACAATCCCGGAGCGTTCGGATTCGATACCTGGCTGTCCGTCACGAATTTCTTCGATCTCCACCCGATCCTCTCCCGGCAGGGCGAATTCGAGGATTTCCGCGGCGATTCCTCGGAAATCGTTGTCGAAGAGGCACTGAAATTCATCCGGGCGAAAGCGAAGGCGAACGAGCCGTCCCTGACCGTGATTTGGTATGGCACGCCGCACAGTCCTTTCATGGCGGAAACAAAAGACTCGGAAGAATTTTCCGACCTTGATCCGCAAAGCCGGGATCACTACGCGGAGTTGGTGGCGATGGATCGATCAATCGGCGCGATGCGAGCGGGACTGCGTAAACTGGGAATCGAAAAAAACACGATTTTCTGGTTCCACAGCGACAACGGCGGCCTGCCGAAAATCACGCCGGAAACCGTCGGTGGCCTCCGTGGTTTCAAAAACACTCTCTACGAAGGAGGGCTGCGGGTTCCGGGAATCGTCGAATGGCCCGGCACGATCGAGCCCCGCAAGACCGACATTCCCGCCTGCACGATGGATATTTTTCCAACGCTGGTTGTTGCTGTCGGCCTCGATTCAGAAAAGGCGATGCCGCACGACATCGACGGAATTTCCCTCGTCCCGCTGTTTGAAGGAAAAATGACCGAACGCCCCAAACCAATCCCGTTCCGCCACGATAATCGCGGAGCGTTGATTGACGGAAAGTTCAAAGTCCTCAGCCAAAACCTGCAGCAAGGCGAGTTCAAGCTTTTCGATTTGGAGGCGGACAAAACCGAAACAACCGACATTTCCGATCAGCATCCGGAAGTGAAAAAGCGAATGGTCGAAGCCTACCACGCCTGGAATGAAACCGTAAAAGCGAGTGTCACCGGGGCGGATTACGAGAGCGGAAAGGTCGATCCTCAGCCTCCAAGGATCTTCTGGACGGAGGTGGAAGCTTATCGCCCGTATTTCGAAGAGTGGGCGAAACGCCCGGAGTATGCCGGCCGACTGAAACCGATTTTGAATCCGAAGCAGGGGAAAAAGAGAAAGAAGCCGGCTAAGTGACCCGTTTCAAGATTGGCTGTTCAACCGCCCGTGATAATTGAACCAACCCTGTTGGTTCGGCGAACGTATACGGTCGGGTCGTTTTCTGTCCGAATGACGGCTTGAACCCCGTCAAAAACAGAATCTATTCCCCTTCCCTTCTTTCATGAGCGAGTCTTCCCCCGAAATCGACTGGTCGACACGATTTTCTGATTCGGAAAATTCGGTCAACATCCACCTCATCGGCGTAGCCGGTTCGGGGATGAGCGGGCTCGCCTCCCTGTTTTTGGGAATGGGCCACAAAGTCAGCGGATCGGACCGTGTCACGACTCTGGAAACGGAACGACTCGAAACGGTCGGGCTGGATTTTTCCTCACCGCATCATGCTGACGAGGTCGAAGGTGTCGATGTCGTCGTCTATACCTCGGCGGTGAAGCCGGGGAAAAATGTCGCGCTCGATGCCGCGATTGAAGCCGGTATTCCCCTCCTGAGGCGGGCGGAAGCGCTCGCGGCCATCATGAACAAGCGAAAGGGAATCGTTGTCGCCGGCACGCACGGAAAAACGACGACTTCGGCCCTGGCAGCACACACATTGCGGACGGGTGGCCGTGCCCCGAGCCATTACGTCGGAGCAGAAATCCCGATCCTGGGAACAAACGCGCATTTCGAACCGGACGGCGAATGGTTCGTCGCAGAGGGCGATGAAAGTGACGGAACGCTCGTTAATTTTCACTCCGAGCACGCGATTTTGCTGAACGTCGAAGCCGAGCATCTCGATCACTACGAAGGCGGCCTCGAGGAAATCTGCGAAGTCTTTGGGCAGTTTTGCGATCAGACTCGTGGCTCGGTGATTTTCTGCGGCGAATGCCCAAATGCCACCCGCGTTGCGGAAAAACGGGGCGGTTCGATCATCAGCTACGGCTACCGCGAGGATCACGATTACGCGGCGACTGATCTCGCGCCAAAAGGTGCCGGCACGGAATTTACCGTGTTGAGAAAAGGCGAAGAACTCGGTCGCGTCCGACTGGGAATCCCGGGCCGTCACAACGTGCTGAACGCCCTCGCCGTTATCGCGCTGGCCACCGAGCTGGGTGTCGCGCTCGACCGGATTGATGAAGCGCTCGGCAGTTTTCGCGGGGCGAAGCGGCGTTTCGAGCTGAAACGGCAATCCGATTTCGTGACGATTGTTGACGATTACGGTCATCACCCGACCGAAATCGCGGCGACGATTCAAACCGCCCGCAGCCAGCACACCGGCCGTTTGATTTGCCTGTTTCAGCCGCATCGTTACACCCGGACGCAGCTGC
>JABDJT010000512.1 GCA_013003335.1 Verrucomicrobiales bacterium
GCACGTGGACGATCCAGTACGGCAATGTATCCAACTGGTTGCACAAGCCGCTTCCACTCGAAACGCCCCGCGCGCTCACCGATGAAGAAGCCGCCGCTCTTCAGAAATGGCATGACACGAAAGAAAAACTCGATGCCGATTTCGCGAAGCAGACCACGGCGGACGGCAAAAAATCTGTCGGTGGGAAACTGATCAACCACACTATCAAGCAGGGCATTCCGGTTTTCGAGAAAGCGATGTCCGTCGAGGAAGCCTACGACGCGGGAGATTATGCAATCGCTGTCCGGGGTGATCCGCACACGCTCGGCGAGAAGGTGCCGCGCAGTTTCCTGCGGGTGGCAATGCCGACCGATGCACCCGATCCGGAGATCGAAAAAGGGGCGAGCGGTCGCCGCGAGTTGGCGGAGTGGATCGCTTCCCCCGACAATCCGCTGACGGCCCGCGTCACGGTGAACCGGATTTGGCATCACCTGTTTGGCAGCGGAATCGTTCGCACACCGGATAATTTCGGCACGACCGGCGAGCTCCCATCCCACCCTGAACTGCTCGATTACCTGGCGCGTGATTTCAACGAAAACGATTGGTCGTTCAAATCGACGATCCGCAAACTCATGCTGACCGATTTGTATCAGTCCAGTTCGATCCCGGCGGAGACTGCCTCGGAAATTGATCCGGAAAACCGCCTGTTTTCCCATCAAAACCGCCGCCGTCTCCAGGCCGAAGCCCTGCGCGACTCGATGCTGGCGATATCGGGCGAACTGGAGCCGTTTGAAGGCGGACGAACGATGCCGGCCAAGCTTTCGATCGAGTATGACTACGATTTTACCGACGACACAATGCGGGCGGTTTACCTGCCGGTTTTCCGGAACAACCTCGACGACTTATTTGAGGTGTTCGATTTTGCGAACCCGAACCTGCCGGCCGGAAAACGGAATGTCTCGACGATTCCGGGCCAGGCGCTGTTCCTGATGAATTCGGAATTCGTCGAAACCCGCAGCCGCACCGCCGCTGAAAAGCTGGTCGGCGAGATGGCTGAGGCCGACGACGAAGCGCGGATTTACGAACTTTATCGCCGAACGCTCAGCCGCGAGCCGACTGCTGAGGAAAGCGCCCTCGCCTACAGTTTCCTGCGGGAGTTTTCGAGCAAGGACGGTGACGAAACCAGGGCATGGACCGCGCTGCAGCAGGCGGTGTTTTCGTCCGTGGATTTCCGGTATTTGAACTGAGCCAGCCGGTTATCTCGGCACCGGCGGAATTTTCGGAGGAAGTCGCTTCGGATTATAGCGCTCCCCGGGCTGGAACAGGAAGCCGGGCTTCGAACTGACTAGCTCGAATTTCGTCGGGCGAAATTCCGGCAAAACCAGATTCGAATTCGGGTCGTACCCTTCATCGCCGGTAAAGCTTCCACTAATCCGGTATTCGTAGTTGTGATCAAATCCGTGTCTCGGGCCGGAGGTCGGATCTTCCGGTACGCGATCAGGAATCCGGGTCACGCTTTCGTTCATCAACACCAGTTTCGAACTCGACCAAGGCTGGCCGGGACGGCGCAGGTAACCCCAGAATCGCGTGCCTTCGGTGAACCAGCGGCGGCCAATCCAGTAATCGCCGCGCGGCTCGGCGGCGATCGCAGCGGCCCGGCCCTTTACGGCGGGGTGGTTCGAGAAATTTCCGCCGCCCCCGGTTGTTTCGCAGGAGGTCAGGAAAATCGAGAGCGGCCCGCAAGTCGCTGCGACGAGCAGCAGACGGGACAATCGGGTCAAAATCAGCGTCATGAATAGCGTTGTGTGAGATGGGTCAGTCTTCTGTGCGGGTCGCATTCTTGATGCGTCCACACAACCGGGGATCGTTTTTCAATTCTACGATGATCTGCTCGATGCCTTTCAACGTTTGCGAACTGATGTGATGCTCCATGCCTTCCACGTCGTGGTATGCGGTCTCATCGTCGATGCCCAGTAATTTTAAAAATTCAGCCAGTATACTATGCCTTTTGATGATTCGTCGAGCGAGTTCTTCGCCTTCCGGCGTCAGGGTCATCCCCCGGTATTTCTCGTGTTTCACCAGTCCTTTCTCATCGAGGCGCCGGACCATGGCCGACACGCTTGGCGGCGCAATCTCAAGCCCCTTGGCGATATCCGCGACCCGTGCATAGCCCTTCTCGTCGATCAGGTGACTGATGATTTCGAGGTAATCTTCGACCGCGGTCGATTCAGGCGTGACGATGTTCGGCATTCAGAGAAACACGGAGTTTGGCGGATGTTTTAAAAAGTTTGAACCGAATTTTGCAAAAAAACGATCCAACAGGGTTTGTTCGGCGAACCAACCCTGTTGAATTGTTTGGTCTATTTTCGCAAATCAACTGCGACACATTCGCCGTGTTCGTTCCGGATGTAAACGATTCCGTTCGCCAGCACGGGAACGGTCCAGACTTTTCCCGGCACGACTTTCGCTTTCAGGGTCGGTTCGTATTTTTCCGGCGTCAGCGGCGCGATTTGCAGTTCTCCCTGCTCGGTCACAACGATCAGGTGTGTGCCGCCCCCGGCCACGGACATCGCTCCGTGGGCGACCGATTCTTCGAGCCATTTCGTTTCGCCTGTCACCATTTCGAGGCATTTCAAACCGGTGCCGTCCTGGCGCTCGTTTCCGTCGATCCCGTATAAATGGCCGTCCACCAGCACGCTGGCGTTCATCTGGTTTTTCATGTCGCGGCTCTGCCAGATTTTAATCGGATCGCCCGTGCCGGGCCCCTTCCAATCGAGCAAAACCGCGCCCTTTCCGTATCCGGAGGAAATAAAAACGTAATCGCCGGACACGATTGGCTCGGCGGCATTCACGCCGTAGCGGGTCATCCAGCGATGGTTCCAATACTGCTTGCCGGTAGCCGGGACGATACAGGCGTAACCTTTTTTGTGGGAAACAATCGCCAGCTGCTCGCCGTCTTTCTCGAACAAATACGGCGTCGAATAGCCCGCTTCACCACCGCCGTTCTTGATCAGTTCCGAACCATCTTTTTTGTCGAGGACCAGGCCGTTTTCGCCCGCAGCGAGGATCAGCAGGTCGCCTTTCACCACGGGCGCGCCGGTAAACCCCCAGGTCGGAGCCGTGAATCCGAAATCATCTTTCAAGTGTTTCGTCCATTTCACATCTCCCGTTTTTGCGTCGAGCGCGGAGATTTGCCCACGCCGCGCGACGTGATAGGCCACGCCCTCATGAATCGTCACAGCGCCCGTCGTGCCGCCGGCGTAATACTTCGGGTCGAGCGGATTGGTGTAGTCGTATTTCCACTTTTCATCGCCGGTCATGGCGTCAAAACAGAAAATCGTGCCGGTACTTTGGCCGTTGTGACCAGTCACATAAGCCAGCCCATCGGCGATTGTGAATGCCGAGTGCCCAAGGCCAACCTTCACGGACCACAAAATTTTGACATCCCCTTCCGTTTTGAAATTCGTTTCCTTTGAAATGCCGTTCTGATCCGGGCCGCGGAAAATCGGCCATTCATCTGCGTGCGATTGCGGAATCAAAAGCGCGCCGAGGGCGCAAAATTTGACGGCTTGAAAAACAATACGAAATTTCATCCCATGAATCTCCCTCAACTCTCCCGCCTCGCAACCGCCGCGTTTCTCGTTTGTGTGGGAGGCGGCACGATTTTCGGTCAGCAGCCTGTTCCAAAAGTTCCCCAGGTCCCCTTGAAACCCGAATCAGACAAAACACTCATCACCGGTCCCGTCACTCGCGCGACCTGGGGAAAAACAAAAGCCGGGGAAGTCGTTGATCTTTTCACCCTGACCAGCTCGCTCGGTATCCGCGCCCGGATTGCGACTTACGGCGCGCTCCTGGTTTCGCTGGAAACGCCGGACCGCGAGGGCGTGGCGAATGACATCACAATTTCCTACCCCGACCTCGCCGCGGCGGAACAAGGTGGGCTGAACGGCAACGTTGTCGGCCGTTTTGCCAATCGAATCGACACGGGTGGATTCACGATCGACGGGAAGAGACACGACCTCGAGACCGTAAATCAAAAAACCAACGTTCACATCCACGGCGGCAAGCAGGGCATCCAGCGCCAGGTCTGGGAAGGCAAGCCGATCGAGGGAAATGATTGGATCGGTGTCCGTCTCGAGCACACCAGCCCGGATAGTCACGAGGGCTTTCCAGGTGAGGTGAAATTCATCGTCGAATACCGGCTCGATGACGATTCGCTGACAATCGACTACAAGGCCACGACAACGAAGCCCACGCACCTGAACCTGACGAATCACGCCTACTTCAACCTGTCCGGCGAGCCGGGCACCTCGATTTCCGACCACGTTCTCGAACTGAAAGCCGAACACATTCTCGCGATCGACGATCGCAAAATTCCGACCGGAAAATATCTGCCAGTGAAAGGCACGCCCTTCGATTTTCTGAAAGGAAAGCCAATCGCGGATCAAATTCACGACGTGGAAGGCGGCGGATACGATCACTGCTTCGTTTTGAACAAACAGGGCTCGCTCGCCGAACCAACCCTGTTCGGACGGATCACCGACCCAAAAAGCGGGCGGGTCATGGAGATTTTGACGACCCAGCCCGGCTGCCAAATTTACACGGCGAACCATTACAAGGATCCGAAATGGCCTGCGATCTGTTTTGAAACCCAGCACTTCCCGGACGCGCCGAACAAGCCGAATTTCCCATCGACCCTGCTGAAACCGGGCGAGGAGTTCCGCGAAGTGACTGTTTTCCAGTTTGGGATTGCAAAATGACGCCCGCGATGCGGTTTCCTTGATTGGTTATCCCCGCTTTTCCCCACGTTGATTCGGTGCTTTTTTGGGCGCAATGCCTTTGGCCGAAACAGACGACGGAGATTTTGAACCGGACGAACGATTTTTCGCGAAACTGCCGGAAGATCTGTCCGGACAGGTGAACGGTGGAGACGTGCTCGTTTCGATGGAAACGGACACGAAGCGCGACGGCTCTTTCGGCCCGGCTTATCTCGTTCTCACGGAATCGGAGGCGCTGGCGCTCGAGGAAGGCGAAGATCCACTGCGAATCCCGTTTTCAGAAATCGAGTCGGCGGAGAATGATGAATTATTCGGCGGTGGACGGATCCTGCTGAAAACAAAGGCCGACGAGAAAATCTCGTTGATCAATCACAGCCGGAACCTCGTGCCGGAGTTCGCGGCCGCAACGCGAATCATCGACGATGAGGCAAACGGACGGGACTGGATTTTCCCGGAGCTGGAGGGCCCGGCCTTTTCCGAAGGCGGCGTTCCCCTGCCTGAACGCGGCGGTCGCAGCCCGCTCGACATGCCGCGCGGGAAAATTTTCCGGCGCATGTGGCAATTCATGAAGCCTTACCAGGCGAAAACGATCAGCTTCATGATCCTGATCGCGATTTCAGTGCTGGCGCAAATGGCCGTCCCGCTAATCACGAAATATATTGTTGATGATATCCTGCGCGACTCGAACGCAGCAGCGGAATCGGTCAGCCGATTGAATTTTTACGTCTCCCTTCTCGCTCTCAGTTTCGTGATCATCTTATCGACGCGGATTTTTGCGAACGTGCAGAAAGTCTGGATTTCCGGGCGACTCACCACCGACCTGCGCAACCAGCTTCACCGGCAGATGCAGCGGCTGAAAATGGGTTACCACAACAAGAAGGAGAGCGGCGAGCTGATTGGGCGGGTGATGAATGACACGGCCGACCTCCAGCATTTTTTCGTCGATGGCGTGCCGTTCATCCTGATCAATGCGCTGATGTTCGTCGGGATCGGCACGATTCTGTTGGTGCTGCATCCGCTCCTGGCCCTGTGCGTATTCCTACCCGTGCCGCTGCTGCTCGGCGGCGGAACGTGGTTTTGGAAAAAACTGGTCCCGCTGTTTCATAAGCGTTCGAACCGTATTTCCGTGCTGCACTCCACCCTCGGTGAATCGATCAAAGGCGTGCAGGCAGTGAAAGCGCTCGGGCAGGAATCGCGGCGTCACCGGACGTTTACCGGCGGCAACGAGGACCTGTTCGGCGTCGGATTCCGCGTGGAGAAAACCTTTGTCAGCTTTTTCGAAGTGATGGCCTTTTGCATGGGGCTCGGCACGGTGGCCGTTTGGTACTTCGGCGGGCACGCGATCTTGGACAAGACATTCTCTGTCGGCGATCTCGTCGCGTTTATCGGCTACATGGCCATGTTTTACGGGCCGCTGCAGTGGTTCACGGCGGTGGTGAACTGGATGACGCACGCCTTCGCCAGCTCAGAGCGGATTTTGCAGGTACTCGATCAGAAGCCGGAGGCCTACGACGATCCGGACGCGCTGCCGCTGCCGCGGACGAAAGGCAAAATCGAGTTCGACAACGTGCGGTTCAGCTACAATCGCGGGAAAGAAATCATCAAGGGCATCTCGTTTGAAATTCAGCCCGGCGAGATGATCGGGCTGGTCGGAAAGAGTGGCGCCGGAAAATCAACGATCATCAATTTGGTCTGCCGGTTTTACGATGTCGACTCCGGCGAAATCCGCGTGGATGGGCACGATATCCGCAAAATCAAGCTGCAGGACTGGAGGAAAAACATCGGCATCGTGATGCAGGATCCGTTTCTGTTCAGCGCCTCGATTGCCGAAAACATCGCCTACGGGACCCCTGGGGCGACGTTTGAAGATATTGTCCGGGCCGCCCGTGCGGCAGAGGCACACGAGTTCATTTTGGACAAGGAAGAGGGCTACGACACGGTCGTCGGCGAAGGTGGTGTCGATTTGTCCGGCGGCGAAAAACAACGACTGGCGATCGCGCGCGCGATTTTGAACGACCCGCCCGTTTTGATTTTGGACGAAGCAACATCCGCGGTGGATTCCGAGACGGAAAAAGCCATCCAGGCTGCGATTTCCAATCTCGTGAAAGGCCGGACGACGATCGCGATTGCCCACCGCCTCGCCACGCTGCGCAATGCCGACCGGCTCGTCGTGATCGAGGATGGGAGAGTGATTGAGCAGGGTAATCACGAGGAACTGCTCGAAAAAGAAGACGGCCATTTCGCCAACCTGGTGAAATTGCAGGCGGAGAATAATCAGCTTCGCGGCGAGCAGATAGCGTATTCGATGGAGTGAATTTCAAGTACCGGTTTTGCCTTTCCAAGAACGACGATTTTGGATACGGTTCCGCCAATGCGGCTCTTCCTCAAAACCCTCTGTTTGCTGCTCGTTGCGGGGCTGGCGCACGGGCAAAAAGTGGACCGAAATGCGAACCTGTTTTCACGACAACTGAAGCCCGCCAATTTCAGCAAGGGCTCGGAAAAAGACCTCGGCCGGGCGCGGGGTGAGATTATCAAGTTGATCGAGCAGCTCGAGAGAAACAATCGTACAGCGAAACAATCGCCCGATTCGCTGTTGTCGAAGGCGTTTGAATTCAAAGAGGACCAGATTGGGCCGAATCAGGCGATGGTGACCTCGACCGCGCTGCTGCGGAACTGGAAAAGCGCCTCGTCGATGGGTCTTTTCAGCGAGAACGGGAAATTCCAGGACCAGGTGGTCAGCGGCCGGGGCACGGGGAAAAAGGTTGTTTTTGAATACATCGTGCCACCCTCGGTCGCTCCGGAGTACGCAAAATATATCGGGAATGTCCGTCTGGTTTCGCCGGAACGGGCCCGCGCGAAGGATGCGGAGCCCGATCAGCGGGATTTGGCGTATCTCCGCAGCCTGCAAAACGTGAAACGCGAAGCCGAAGGACGCGCGAAGTTAAAAGAGATGGAAACGTCGAAGGCTGCCATGCCGAAAAAGGATTTGAATCACCTCGGGATGACAAAAAAAGAAGAGGAAGCGCGGTATTTAAACGAAGTCGAGGCCGCGGGGGCGGCAGCCCTTGACCGTGCGCCGTCGATTCGGGTACAGGGGCGGTTGGGTGCCCGCCCCAGCCACATGAGCAAGGAGCGTTACCGGGTCGATTTCGAAATCCGGAATCTTTCGAATCATCCCACGGAAATCGAGATCACCTATTGGGTGCTCGGGTTCACCGACAAGGAGAACAAGATTTACATCATGGAACAGAAAACGGAGAAAGCGAAGCTCCGGGCCGGACAGGTGAACAACCTCGAAATCTGGACGCGGCCGGTGAATTCGTTCAGGAAAAAGGCGAAGGCCCTCGACAACAAAAAATCGGACAAGGTGATTTACAAAGGCTACATCGCGATCGCGAAATTCAAGGGCAAGGAAGTGGTCGGGATTGCAGCCAGCGATGCGCGGCTGATGGCCTACGCCACCGGCGAACGACCGGGGCTTGCGACGTTCCCAAAATTCTAGCCGCGAAAGGCTTTGGCACTGAATTGGGTCTGTTTTTTAGTGAAAACCGCGTAAAATGCAGCCGTGAGTGAATCGGCTTCCACTGCGAAAAAGAAACCGCTGATTCCGCCGAAAGATCTGCGGAGTTACGCGCGGGTGCGGCCTTTCGAAAACCTTTTTTGGCTGGCATTGGATTACTTGACGCTGGCTATCTCGACCGGCGCGGCGATCTGGTTTCACTTCCGTTATGCGGACTTCGGCCTGCACTGGGCGTGGCAGATTCCCGTCTGGGGTCTGGCGATTTTGATCAACGGCTGTGTCTCCCACCGGATCGGCTTGATGGGACACGAGGCGTCCCACAACCTGCTCGTCCCGAACCGGAAATGGAACGATATCCTCGCGGAATTATTCTGCTTTTACCCGGTTTACGGCTCGCTGATTCAATACCGGACCAAGCATCTGCCGCATCATTTGCACCCGAACGATCCTGAACTCGATCCAAATTTGGGAAATGGGAAAGCGAAGCGGCTGTACGCGAAGTTCCCGATGCCGAAGCGCTCTTTCATCTATCACTACTACCTGAAATTTTTCTGGCCTCCGTTCGTGTTCGCGAACCTGCTCGACTTGCTCGATGTCATTACCATCGGCTCGGGCATGGGTCCCGTTCCGGAAAAGGAACAACGGAAAAACGGGCGTGGCCGGGCTACCGTGCTCGGTCTGCTTTATCTCGTCGGCCTGGTGGTGATGATTCGGCTGGCGCTGGCATTCGAATGGTCGATGTGGTGGACCACGCTGGCCTGCTGGGCCGCCGGAACTGCGGTCTGGGCGATGCTGCCGGAGAGGTTTTTCGTAAAAAGCGCCAAGCTGAACTTTTCCGTGAAAGCCGCCGGGGTGCTCCGGCTCAGCTATTATACAGTGCAGTATTCCGCCCTCGGAATCGTCGCAGCCACCACCGGCTGGGATCCAACGTTGGCCTACCTGCTCCTCTGGATCGTGCCGCTCATTTACTTATTCCCTTACCTGATGCTGCTTCGGGAAATTTACCAGCATGCCAATGCAGGAACAGGAACGCTCGATAATTCACGAATCATCCATGCCGATCCGTTTACCCGCTGGGCTGTGTTGGGATACGGGAATGACTTCCACCTCGTCCATCATATTTATCCAAACATCCCGCAATACAGTTTGCGGGATGCGCACGATCAACTTGCGTCCGAATCGGAAGAATACCGGGCGGGAGCGGAGGAGAGCTTCGGGATTCTCGACAGCGGAGAATTGAACCGGCCCAGCTTGCTCGACACGCTGGAAAATCAGGAGTCCTGACGAACCAACAGGGTTTGTTCGCAAATCCAACCTCTGTTGGATCGATTTTCGGCGTGACACCAGCTTTCCGGTTACCCTAACATTCCCGCCTTTATTTTCTGATGCGGATTGTTGCGATAGCCGATGACGATTTGAAAGCGCTGGAAGGTCTACCTGAAAGCGCCGATCTCCTCGTGTCGCTTGGCGATGTGTCGAACGAGACGATCCTGGAAGCCGCGTCGCAAACCGGCGCGCCCCGAATTTTTGCGGTGAAAGGGAACCACGATTCGGATGCCGATTTTCCGGACGGGGTAATCGACCTGCACCGGCGGGCGGTCCGGTTTCAAAGATGGACGTTCGGCGGGTTCGGCGGTTGCTGGAAATACAAGCGAAAGGGGCATCACCTGTTCGAGCAGGAGGAGGTGGACCTGATGCTGGACGGCTTCCCCACGATCGACATTTTCATCGCCCATAATTCACCGGCCGGTGTTCACGAACGGGATGACGATGTCTACCGGGGTTTCGAAGCATTCACCAAGCTGATCGAAGCGTCGGAGCCCTACATTTTTCTTCACGGTCACCAGCATATTCAGAAAAACTCGCGGGTCGAAGGAACCGAGGTGATCGGAGTTTTCGGCAATGCGGTGATTGATTTGAAGTGAGATGAAGCCCGCCTGGAAGTCGTTTGGACTGCGCTGGTTGCTGACAGTTCCGCTGTTCTGCATTTCGATTGTGATTGTTTACTTTGGGACGGAATGGGGGGCCAAAAACGGGCTACCCCGACGGTGGATCGAGCCGGTTGCTTTTTCATCAGCCGTGGCATTGGGTTCGATTTCCGCAATGTGGATTGGAAGATCCGGGACGCGTTTTCTCAACTTGCTGGTCTGGGCTGTCCTCCTCGTAGTGCCCGGCTGCAAAGTGGCAAGCTGGTTTGACCCGATTACGCAGGAGCGGACAATTCTTCCTTTTCTTTCCGGAGTATCGGTGGGGATTTTTTTCCTGCTGATCGCAGCGATTCTCGATTACCGGTTCTATCAATCGAAGCGGGGAAAGGGATCGCGCACATCACGATCAGCAAAAAACCAATCTCTCCAGTCCCGATAGAATTTTGAATTCACCTTTGCCTGCCGAACGTGCTCGCAGGTTTCAGCCAGTTCTTCACCAAAAGCAATCTCGCGAATGCCGTCTTTGTTCAGTCTCTCACCAATCAGGTTTTCGGCCAATTCAGGGAGCCATTCCGGGACCGCCTTCCCTTCTGGTGGTAGCAAAACCGGGACCAAACTGGAATCGCCTCGATTCCCGGTTACGACAAGGAATCCGGTTTCGGAATCAAACTCCGCCAACATCGGGATCGATCTCACATGCACTTGCAGATTCGGAGATACTGGCTGACCAACCTTCGCGTCCCAGAATCGCAGAATGCCGGTCTGCGTCGCTGTGACAACGAGTCGGTCATCCGGCGAAAATTCAGCCAGCCTCACCCGTTCCTCATGAGGCAGACTTTCCACCAATTGATCGGCCTCCCGCGGATCCCATATAATTGCGGTACGATCGTCAGATGCGGTCAGCAAACGGCTGTCGTCCAAAGAGAAATCGAGGTCGTTGATCGTAGACCGATGTCGCATAAGCGGGGACTCTGGCTGCCCGTCAAAACCGTTCCAGATCCGTGCGGTGCCATCCACGGTCCCGGTGGCGACCAGCGTTCCGCAGTGGGAAAACGACCCGTCACGAATGGAACCGAGCGTCTTCATGGCCATTCGGCGAAATCGGGATAATCCGCGATTCCCGAGCGGGCGGGCATTTCGCCCCGATGAAATCCGGCTGGCTTCCGAGGCGCGGGTCAACAGGCAGCGTTCACCATCCGGCGACCAGGAGTAATGGAATTGATCATAGAATTCCATGCTGCCCCGGGCCGAATTGATCAGTGTCGATCCGATCGATTTTCCTGAATCCGTGTCAAAAATTCTGAACTGACCGTCCACTGCCCCCCCGGAAGATGATTTCACCACGAAAAACCGATCTCCCGCAGGACTGAATCGGATCGCAGTGATTTCATGGTCGAATTTTTCCACCAGTCGCGGTTCCCTGCCTGTCTCGAGCAGCCACACGGAATCCTCTTCCCTTTTCGCGACGGCCACCAAATCCCGCTCCGGATGCAAATCGGCAGACGTCACCCGGACATCGCCGCCGGGCAAACGTAGCCGCTTCAAATCGTTCCGGGGATCGATCCAGACCAGTTCCCCGCCGGAAGTAAGGTTCAGCAGGACATTGCCGTTGCGAACCCGCCGGGAAATCCGGATCATTCCCGAATGCTTTTTTGAAATCGATTGTGCCGATCCATTCCGAATATCCCAGACGATCGCCGAGCGGTCGACCGAAGATGTGGCGAGATACTTTCCCGATCGGTGAAAACAAACGTCTGATATCGATGCCCGGTGCAAGAGCGATTGAAAGATTTGTTCACCGGTGACTCGATTCCACACGCGCGCCGTGTGGTCGCTGCTACCCGTCACAATTAGGGTTTCGTCCGGTGAAAATTCCGCCCAATTTACCCCGGCGAGATGATCCAGGGGAGGAATGGGTTCTTCGTTCGTGCGGAAGTTCCACAACACAGCTTGGTCTGAATGTCCGGCCACCAAGAGATGTTCGTCCGATCGGTCAAATCTCAGGTCGCGAATCCGGTTCTTTATCTCCAACTCACCGCCCACCTGGGCATTGGCTTTCAGATCCCAAACCCGGACCACCCAGTGATCGCCCGTCGCAAGAAGTTTGCCGTCGTGAGAGAACTCGAGACGGAGAATCCCGTGATCCGTGGTGAACTTGTGCGTTTGTTTCCAGGTTTCTGTGTCGAACACGTAAGCCTCATTGCCGAGTCCGCCAAAAGCCAAATGCCTGCCGTCGGGGCTGAAAACTACATCGAACAGGAAATTACCGACGTCTTTCGGCAAACCTTCAATCTCCCGCCCATCCGGTACCGTCCAAACTCGACATTGGCGACCACAGGTAACCGCAACGAGATTGCCTTCCGGGTTAAAACGCGCGCGAAACAAGTGCCCCTTCTCCAGTGTTGGCAGTGAGATGGCCTTTTTCCCGCTCTCCAAGTCCCAAATTCCAGTCGTGCCGTCCATCGACGGCGTGACGGCGAATTTTCCGTCAGCGGTCAGGTCCAGCCAGCGGATTGCTTCGCCATGCCTCATCGACCGGATCATTCGGGCAGTTCGCCAATCCCACTCCACCAACCGGCTGTCGTATTTCGCTGCCGAACTGGTGAAGAGCGAATCACCATCCGGACTGAATACCGCCCGGGTCATCCGGCTTTGGTGGGTCAAAGCTTTTGTCACCGGCAGGGCAAAATTCCCGTGAGTCAATATGTGAAGCAGTCTCTGCGCTGCGATGGAATTTGTTGGATCTCGCCGCAACTGGCTAGCCAGATAAGGCACTGCTTCGTGTACTTTTCCCGCGTCCAGAAGACGGGTGACCTGGTCCGCTTCGAGAAACGCGGACAGTTGTTCGGCTTTATACCGGGCCGCGACAGCCTGATTTTTCTGCTCGCGAAACACGAACAGACTCGCGACCATCAACCCGAAAATCGCTGCAACAAAAGCAAATGCCACGCGGTGCCGCCTCACGAAAAGCCGGAGCAGTGTCCAGATACCTGCATCCTCCGCCCGCGTTGCGAAACCGCGCTCGTAGGCATCAATTTCGCCCTGGAGCCGTTTCACAGAGCGGTACCGGTCGTCCGGCTCCCGTGCCATCGCCCGCAACGCAACAGCCGCAAGGGCTTCCGGAATTCTCCCTCCGGGGCAATGCACCAACTTTACCGAATCTTCAAAATTCTTTGGTTCATCAATTTCCCCCCGATCCACCTTCTTCAGCTTTTCCATTACCGATGTACCGCGGATCGGCGAATGCAGCGTCAAAATCGAATACAGGATCGCTCCGAGCGCATAAATGTCAGTCCGCGAATCGATCCGGTGCGATTCTCCCCGGGCCTGCTCCGGCGACATATATTCCGGAGTTCCGCCGACCTGACCTGCAATCGTCTTCCACTCACCGGAACCCTCTGCTGTCCGAATGGATTCCACCGTTTGTGCCTGTTCCGCTAATTCGGTCTCTTTCTCCCGCAAACCGAGAATTTTCGCGAGTCCCCAGTCCATCACAAACACTTCGCCGAACTCGCCGATCATCAGGTTCGCCGGCTTCAAATCGCGATGCACCACTCCTTTTGAATGCGCGAAGGCGACCGCATCGCAGACCCGGTAAAAAAGCTGCACCAGGCGGTGGAGGGGAAACTCTTCGATCAGTTCCGCATCGCCCGTGCGGATTCCGAGCAGGATCGACTGCAGCGTTTTCCCACGCACGAATTTCATCGTGTAAAAAATCCGGTCGTCATCGTCCAATCCGAGTTCGTAAACCGGCACAATGCCCGGATGTTCCAATTGTCCTGTCACCTGAGCCTCCTCAATAAACCGTGCCAAATCGCGATGATCGAGTTGGACCTCCGGCCCGAATTGCAGCATTGATTTGATCGCCACCTCGCGCATCAGCGTTTTGTCCCGACCCATTCGAATCGCTCCCATTCCCCCACGGGCGACCTCTTCTCCGACTGCGTACCGTTCCCCCGGCTGCATCGTTTCCTTCATCACCTCCGCCGGCGTTTCTCCGCCCGGCTTTGAACCCCCGCCGCCCGGAAACGCCGTCACCTTCACTGTTGGCAATTCGAGACGCGAACGAACCCGGCCGATCTCGGCCCCGAACTGCGGAAAAACCTCGATCAATCCGGATGAATCCGGAATCAGGTGTTCAACCAGTGCTTCTTCCAGGAGAGCCTCGAATGCCTCCCGTTTCGCCTCCTCCGTTTCAAAATTCTCCAGCGCCTCCTCAATTCGTTCCAGCACGACTGATTCCGGACCGTCGCCCGAATCGAATGTGACGGTTTCAGCCAATTCCCCTTCCAACTGATCCAGCAGTTTTCTTTCGTCGTCAGTCATGGGTTCCTCCCACTGGGTTTTTAACGGAAAGAAGTGCGATCGAAAATGAAAAACAAACCTCGTAGTTGCCGAACTCCTGCTGAAAGCATCCTCTATATGGCTTGCGATTTTCCTGACAGGGCGATCGATTTGAGATGATTGTCAGCCGTCCGTATCTTCTTTATCTGCCTGAAACTGAACGATTTCCCTTGTCCGGGCGGTCAATCCCCGATACAACCGAGGACGAAAATCGGCTTTTCCCGATGGGGATCGGGTTTGGGTCGGCATCCGAAAATCAGTAAGGAAGTAATCAAATGAGCGAAAAACAATCTGAATCCATCAGTGGAATGCGGGACGAGATTACCCGTCTCAGCGAAGTAATCGAAAAACTCACAGCCCGCCTCGCTGATGTCGAAAGGACCCTGAAGAAAGACCACCAGACCCTGGAGCAGGATCACAAGCAGCTTGAAGACATGCAACTGACCGGCAGGGTCAACGTGCGGCCTGTCGGTCTCTGAACAGGTGATTCCGCTCATGGAACGGTCTCTCCGGACCGCCAGCCGGGCCCGACCAGCTCCCAAAGCGGTGCTTCGCTTCCGCTCCGTAGAATACCTGTTTCTGCGAATTGGAAGAATTACACATTTCAAAAATGTGACGGTTTTGTGACAAAAGCGGGTTTTTTTCGGTGAAATGCCGATGCGTTTGTGAATTGCCGACAGGAAAACCGACCACTGCAGGCAATGTGACAAACTTGCTACGGAGCGTGGTTTGATACCGGAACGGCACCCCTCCAGTTTCCAGCGCGTCCGGGAGAAATCCGTTTTTCCGGGCTGTTGAAACCAAAAACAAAAATACCTGACAATGAAAGCACTCGTTCTTACCACTGCCCTGCTTGCTGCAGGATCGGTCGCCCTTCAGGCGGAAGATCAGATCAGCATCGTGGGTTCGTCGACGGTTTACCCGTTCTCCAGCTATGTAGCGGAGGAATTCGGGGAAGCGACCGATTTTAAAGCGCCGAAAGTCGAATCGACCGGTTCCGGCGGCGGCCACAAACTTTTTTACGTGGGTGTCGGGCTCGACACGCCTTCGATCACAAATTCCTCCCGCCGGATGAAGCCGAGCGAGCTGGAAGAAAATATCAAGAACGGCAACAGCAAAGTGTTCGAAGCAAAGATCGGATTTGATGGCATCGCGATGGGGCAGAACAAGGGCAACCCAGCGGTGAACCTGACAATCGAGCAGATCGCTCTCGCAGTTTTCGACAAGGTCCCGGTGGACGGCAAACTGGTCACCAACCCCTACAAAAAGTGGAGCGACATCGACAAATCTCTTCCCGACCGCACCATCAAGATTCTTGGTCCTCCGACCACTTCCGGGACGCGTGACGCATTTCACGAACTGGTTCTTCACGAAGCCGCCGAGGCCCTCGGTTACGAAGATGCTGCGGACGGCAAGGAAGACGGTAAGGTGAAATACCAGGCGGTCCGCCAGGACGGCGCCTGGGTCGACAGCGGCGAAAACGACAACCTGATCGTGCAACAGCTGACCAACGACAAAAACGCCTTCGGGATTTTCGGATACAGTTTCCTGGCGGAGAACAGCGACAAGATTGGCGCGGCCAACGTGAATGGCGTCGCGCCCAAACCGGACACGATTTCTTCAGGTGAATACCCGGTTTCCCGTTCGCTCTTTTTCTACGTGAAACTCTCGCACCTGGAGCAGATCGAGGGGCTCGAGGAATTTGTTTATATGTTCCTGATGGAGGAAATGATCGGGCCGGACGGCGTTTTGAAAGAACGCGGATTGATTTCGCTGCCAGAGGCGGAACGCGAGCAACTTCGCGAAAACTGGGAGGCGAAGAAAACTCTGACAGCCAGGGATTTTGATTAATCCGGGCAAATCTCCTGAACTTTTTTGGACCCGTCCGGGAATGCCGGCCGGGTCCATTTTTTCGTGACAATTCCTTTCCAAAAAGGGCGCGAAAACGAGTGGAAAAAATCGTGATCGTGCCTTGATTAGCCGCCCTCAAAAAGTGGAAGATTCTGCCCCCTGCCCGCCATCACAACGACACAAACAATCACCTGGTTCCTTGTTGGGGCGATTCTGATCGGCCTGATCGGATTCGTACTCGGTCGTTTCCGCGCTGCGCAAATCGGCAGAGGGGAGAAGATGCATTCGCGCTTCAATCATTACGGGGGTTTTGTGGTTTGCTGGGCCCTGGCTCCAGCCAGTGTGGTTGCGACGGTGATTTCGCTGGTGTTCCTGTTTCGCCAGAAGGATTCTGAGACACCGCTCGGCCCGCTGGATGCAAAGATGGTTCTGATCACCTGCGGGGTGCTGGCGGTGGCGGGTCTGGTCTGGGCCCTTTTGCGAATTCGGGCGAAACTCCGGGCGCGAGTTGTCGTGGAAAACACGATTCGTCGCACCCTTTTCGTTGCTGCGACAATTTCCATCATGGTCACGGTCGGAATCGTGGCCTCGATTTTGTTTCAGGCCGTCGAGTTTTTCGCCGGCGACGAGGAATCCGGTCGGGCACCGGTGAGCGTTGTGGAATTTCTTACCGGCACGACCTGGGCACCTGAAGCCGCCTTTCTGCAAAGCACAGCCCGCGAGGGCGAAACGACCGCGAAGCTGCAATTCGGTTCGGTCCCGATTTTTGCGGGGACGTTCATGATCACGCTGCTTTCGCTGCTGGTCGCGGTTCCGATCGGGCTGTTTTCGGCCATATACATGGCGGAATACGCGCCGCTCGGATTTCGCCGGAAAGCGAAACCGATCCTCGAGATTCTCGCCGGCATCCCGACGGTGGTTTACGGCTTTTTTGCCATCGTGACAGTCGCCCCGATCATCGTGGCCATCGCGCAGGGACTCGGGATGGAAAACGTGTCGGCCCAGAACGCGCTGACCTGCGGAATCGTGATGGGCATCATGATCATCCCGCTGATTTCCTCCCTTTCGGACGATGTGATCACCTCCGTACCCCAGGCGCTGCGGGAAGGTTCGCTCGCGCTCGGAACGACCAAAGCCGAGACGATTAAAAGCGTGATTTTGCCGGCCGCGACACCGGGAATCATCTCCGCAATTCTGCTCGCAGTTTCCCGCGCCATTGGCGAAACCATGATCGTGGTGATGGCGGCCAGTCAGCGGGCAAATTTGTCCGCAAACCCACTGGAGGACATGACAACGGTGACGGTGAAAATCGTCAGTGCGCTGACCGGGGACAAGGCTTTCGACAGCGCGGAAACTCTCTCCGCGTTCGCTCTCGGGCTCGTGCTTTTTGTGCTGACGCTGCTTTTGAATGTCGGAGCCGCGATCATCATCCGGCGGTTCCGGAAGAAATACTCGATGTAACGATCATGGCCGACGATTCCAGGAA
>JABDJT010000527.1 GCA_013003335.1 Verrucomicrobiales bacterium
GTCGAGACCTATGGCCTGGTCCTGTTTTTCAGTTCGGAATCGATGACGCTCTACCTCGCGTTTTGGATCCCGAGCCTTCTCGTGATGCTGATTCACATGCCGTTCCTTCTCGACCCGGGACGCGCCTATCGCCGAAAAGAAGATGCGGCCGCCTCCCACGACTGAGCACAAAACCAAACTTGCCCCGTCCTCGGGATTCTGTTCTGATTTCCTCATGAACGAATCACGCGCGAACCTCTCCGAATTTTCCGGCTCCCGCCGGTCTCTCCTGAAAAAGTCCGCCCTCGCCGCGCTCGGAACAGCCGTCCCGGGCGGATTCGCCGCGCGGGCGCAGCTGCCGCGGGCGAAGATGGATCCGGATTTCGTCGTGAAAAACGGCCGGATCCGGCAATCGATCATGGGCTGGTGTTTCAACAACCAGTTCGACAAAAAGGACAGCAAGAAAAACGTCCTGACACTGGCGAAACACTGCAAGGACATCGGCCTCGTGGCAATGGAGGGAATCCCTCGCGATTTGTATCCCGAGGTGAAGAAAATGGGCCTCGAAATTTCTCTCGTGAGCGGCGGGCACGGTTTCAAAAACGGCCCCTGTAACCCGAAATTTCATGACGAAGTCGTCGAAGGCCTGAAAGGCGCCATCGACGCTGCGGTCGAGATCGGTTGCCCGAGCGTGATCACATTCACCGGCATGCGGTTTGACGGGATGGACGACGAAAAGGCCGCGAAAGACTGCGTCGATACCTGGAAAAAAGTCGTGCCTTACGCCGAGAAAAACAAGGTCACCCTTTGCCTGGAGCATTTGAATTCCCGCGACGACAGCCACCCGATGAAAGGTCACCCGGGTTACTTCGGCGACGACGTCGATTTCTGCGTCGACCTGATCAACCGCGTCGGTTCAGAGAATTTCAAACTGCTCTTCGACATCTATCACGTGTCCGTCATGAACGGCGACGTGATCCGCCGGATCCGGCAGTACAAGGATTTGATCGGTCATTACCACACGGCCGGAAACCCCGGTCGCGGTGAACTGGACAACACCCAGGAGATCAATTACCCGCCGATCATGGAAGCGATCGTCGAGACCGGCTACAAAGGCTTCGTCGCCCAGGAATTCATCCCGAACTGGGACGACCCGGTAGCTGCTCTGCGCCACGCCGCGCAGGTTTGCGACGTATAATAAATCGAATCAACAGGGTTCGTTCACCGAACCAACCCTGTTGGATCGAAAAGAAGGAAGTAGCACGGGTTTTTCAACCCGTGTTTCATTCCGGCTGGTTCACACGGGTTGGAAAACCCGTGCTACCATTTTTGCCAATCTCTTTTAAATCAGCGGCGCAATCACGAGCGCGACGACGGACATCAGCTTGAGCAGGATGTTCAGCGACGGGCCGGAGGTGTCCTTGAACGGATCCCCGACGGTGTCGCCGACAACGGCGGCTTTGTGTGCTTCGCTGCCTTTTTCGAGGCCGTCGTAGCCTTCCTCAATCATTTTCTTGGCGTTATCCCAGGCACCACCGGCGTTGGACTGGAAGAGAGCCATCAGGACGCCACAAACAGTCACGCCGGCGAGCAGGCCGCCGAGCATTTGGGCACCGGCGCCTTCGCCGAGAAGGTTTCCGCCGAACCCGACGGCGACCGGTGCCAGCACGGCGAGCAGGCCGGGTTTCACCATCTGCTTGATGGCTGAATTCGTCGAAATTTCCACGCACTTGCCGTATTCGGCTTTGCCGTCGGCAGCTTCAAATTCAGCACGATCCGATTCGCTCCATTCGCTCGTTGGCTTCCCGTCGTTGCGTTTCATCGCGTCGAGTGCCGTTCTCAATTCCGGAATCGAAGCGAACTGGCGACGCACTTCCTCGATCATCGACATGGCCGCCCGGCCGACTGCTGCCATGGAAAAGGCGGAAAACAGGAACGGCAGCATGCCGCCGACGAAGAGCGCGGCCATCACTTTCGGATCCGTGATGACGATTTCAAGCGCGGTCCCGCCGTGAGTCGTTTCGTAGGTGGTTTTGAACGCCGCGAACAGCGCGAGAGCAGTCAGGGCGGCCGAACCGATGGCGAATCCTTTCCCGATCGCTGCAGTGGTGTTCCCGACCGCATCGAGTTTGTCGGTGCGTTCGCGAACCTCCGGCTCAAGCTCGGCCATTTCGGCAATACCGCCCGCGTTGTCGGAAATTGGACCGTAGGCATCGACGGCGAGCTGGATACCGGTGTTGGAAAGCATGCCGACGGCAGCGATCGCGATGCCGTAGAGGCCGGCGAACTGGTAGGAAAGCAGGATCGCGGCAGCGAGGATCAGGATTGGAATCGCGGTGGAAAGCATTCCGACTCCGAGTCCGGAAATGATGTTCGTCGCCGAACCGGTAGCCGATTGTTTCACGATTCCGATGACCGGGCCGGTTCCGGTGCCGGTGTAGTGCTCGGTGATAAACCCGATTCCGATTCCGGAAGCGAGTCCGAGCAGGACAGCGAAGAAGACGCCGTTCGAGGTGAAGGTTTTATCGCCCACTGCCCAGGTGTCAGGCAGGACCGTCGAAATGAGAATATAAGCACCC
>JABDJT010000533.1 GCA_013003335.1 Verrucomicrobiales bacterium
GGAGGAGTCCGCCCCCTTGGCCAGTTGCACGAAAGGTTTCGATTCATCGAGCAGGAAATTCGGATCCCTGATCAGCCGGGTCACCTGCGCTTGCACCAGCGGTGAGACAGAATTCGGTCCGGCGACCTTCAGAAACGTTTCCGCGTCGCGGTTTTTCACCGATTTCGACAGCGCCCCCATCAGCGCTTCCGGGGAGGTGAACGGCCCGAGTCCAGCTGTGGCCGGAGGGGTATCGGGTGTGTTTGGTCCCTTTCCTTTTTCGGGAGTGACGCCCTTTTGCGGCCCGGTGCCTTTCGGGTCAGTTTTACCGGGCTCGACGGTTTTGCCCTTCGGGTCTTCATTTTCAACAACTTCGACCTCGTTCCCGCACTTGTTCAGTGTGAAAAGCGAGATCGCCAGACCGACGATGATAATTCCGAAAAAGACGAGAGCCTGCGTTTTGTTCATGGCGAAACGGGATGGGTTGCGGAGCGATTTTTAGTTTAGCACCCCGAACCAATACCGCGAGGACGATTTTCGATCGAACCGGGTTGGTTTGCCGATCGGACCCTGTCCGTTCGTTCCCTCCTTCCGCAACACCGTACGCGTTCGGCATTGAATCCCAATCTCCGGTTTTTTACATTCGCGGGATGAAGACACCTACGAGTTTTTCCCGTCGCCACTTTCTTCAACGATCAGCAATCACGGCAGCAGGAATTTCCGGAGGAGCCGGCGCAGGATTCGCAGCGAATGACAAAATCAACGTCGCCTGTATCGGTGTCCGGGGCCGCGGAAATTCGGTGATGCACACCTTCGCAGCGCAGGAGGGATGCGCGATTACCCACATTTGTGATGTGCGGGATGAGGTTCGCAAGGCGCGCGGGAAAGAGATGGAAAAGAAAACAGGCCTGAAACCAAAGCTGGTCCGCGACTATCGCGAGCTGCTCGATGATGATTCGATCGACGCGTTTATGGTGGCGACGCCGGATCACTGGCATGCGCTTTTGACGATCGAAGGCTGCCGCGCGGGGAAGGATGTGTATGTCGAAAAACCGGCGAGCCACAACATCGTGGAAGGAAAAGTCGCGGTCGCGGCGGCGCGGAAACACGGCCGGATGGTGCAGATGGGAACCCAGATTCGCAGCGCTCCATTTTTGCGCGAAGCACGGGAATACGTGGCGAGCGGTGCGTTGGGGAAAGTGATTTCCGGCAAGGCGTGGGAGACAGCGCGGAATCGCGAAGTGCATCTCGCGAAGGATTCGGAGCCGCCAGCGGGGATCGATTACAACCTGTGGCTCGGGCCTTCGACGCAGCGGGATTACAACGCGTCGATCGTTGGCGGTGCGTGGCGCTGGCTCTTTGATTACGGAACGGGCGATCTTGGAAACGACGGTGTTCACCGGATCGATTACTGCCGCTACGTCATGGGGCTCGATGAATTTCCCGAAGCCATTTCCTGCTCCGGCGGGAAATTTTTCTTTGAGGATGATCAGGAATTTCCGGATACGCAGTTCGTGAATTACGATTATCCGAATCACGTTTTGCAGTATGAAATGCGGCTTTGGTCGAAACCGAAACTGTTCGGGCAAGGCGAGGGGGCGGCGATCTACGGCGAGAACGGCTGGGTGCTGCTGAACAACACGTCGTGGAAAGCCTACGACGCGGCCGGAAAAATCGTGAAAGAAGGAAAAAGCAGTGTCGGGCAGAATGAACACGTCCGGAATTTTCTCGATGCTGTTCGCAACCGGAAACAGGATTCGCTGAACCAGGAAATTTATTCGGGGCACGTCAGCTCAGCGATGTGTCACGCCGGAAATATCGCGTGGCGGACGGGCAAAAAACTGCGCTTCGATCCGAAAACGGAAACCTTCGATGACGCGGAGGCGAACAAGCTGCTCGGTCGCAGCGAATCGCGCGAGGGCTTTGAAATTCCGGAGATTTCCTAAAAACACGCCATGAAAAATTCACCTGAATCCATGACCCGCCGCACGGCAGTCAAAGGCCTCGCCATCGCCGGTGCGACCGGGCCTTCGCTCTTCGCCAAAGGCGCGAATGAAAAGATAATCATTGGCGCAATTGGACTCGGTGGTCGCGGGCGGGGCCATGCGAAAATGCTGGCGGCGCGAAGCGATGTGGAGGTCGCTTTCGTTTGTGACGCGGATTTGAACCGAGCTGAACAGTCCGCTGTCGAAGTCGAAAAGGCGGGCGGCAAACGACCGCAGGTCGTGCAGGATTTGCGAAAGATTCTCGAGGATCAATCGGTCGATGCGATCACGGTGGCGACGCCGGATCACTGGCATGCCCCGGCCACCATTCTGGCGTGCGAAGCGGGAAAACATGTCTATGTCGAGAAGCCCTGTTCGCACAATGTTCGGGAAGGTCGGCTCATGGTTGAGGCCGCGCGGAAACACGACCACGTCGTTCAAGTCGGCACACAGGCGCGGAATTCGGTGCACGTGAAACGCGCCATGGAACTGATCCGGGACGGCGCGATTGGTGATGTGTTGGTCGCGAAAGCGTGGAACAGCCAGAAGCGGCGTGACATCGGCCACGGCAAGCCCGGCAAGCCGCCCGCGCATCTTGACTACGATCTGTGGCTCGGCCCTGCGCCGGAGGTTCCCTATTTTGAAAACCGCCTCCACTACAACTGGCACTGGCGTCACGCCTTCGGCACGGGCGACATGGGCAACGACGGCGTTCATGAGCTCGACCTCGCGTTGTGGGGGCTCGGTATTGACGGGCGGCATCCGGAATCGGTCAGCGGGGTTGGGAATAAGCTGTTTTTCGACGACGACCAGGAATTCCCCGACACGCAGAATGTGGTTTTCGACTACGCCCCGATCGAGGATGATCCGCAACGGAAGCAACTGATTTTTGAGATGCGGATCTGGGCGCCCTACAACATCGAGGGCTACGACAACGGCAACGCGTTTTACGGGACGAAAGGGTTTATCCTTCTCGGCAAAAACAACAGCTTCCGGCTCTACGGCGGGAAAAATGTGCTGATCGAAGAAATGCAGGCCGACGGCGCGAATGCTCAAAACACCGAGATTCATCATGAGGATTTTCTCAACTGCATTCGAGCAGGGAACGGCAAACGCCCGCAGGCTGACATCGAACTCGGCCACTACGGAGCGTCGGCTTGCCATCTCGGAAACATCGCCTCGCGTCTGAAACGGACGCTCTTTTTTGACGGCGATGCGGAGAAAATTCAGGGCGACGAAGAAGCGAACGCCCTTCTCTCGCGGACCTATCGCGACAACCACTGGGCGAGCCTCGCCAAATCCTGACACAACAACAATATGGCGGATCAGATCAAAGTTGGAATCATCGGACACACCGGTCGCGGCGACTACGGACACAGGTTCGATGTCTGCTGGCGGGAGCTGGAAAATATCAAAATCGTCGGGCTGGCCGATCCACACGAAGGCGGTCGAGCGGCAGCCATGAAGCGAACCGGAGCGGCCAAAGATTTTGCGGATTACAAAAAGATGATGGATGAAACGAAGCCGGAAATCGTTTCGATTTGCACTCGTCATCCCGATCAGCATCGCGACATGTTTCTCGCTGCAGCCGAGCGCGGCATCCACGCCTACATGGAAAAACCGATGTGCCGCACCCCCGCCGAGGCTGACGAAATGGTCGAGGCGGCGGAGAAAAATAACGTCAAACTCGCCCTCGGTTACGTCACTCGATACAGCCCGGTTTTGGATGTTGTGTCAGGGTTAATCATGGACGGCGGGATCGGTGAGGTCATGGAAATTCGCGGACGCGGGAAAGAAGATGCGCGTCGCGGCGGCGGCGAAGACATGCTCGTGCTCGGCAGCCATCTCATGAATTTGATTCACGTTCTCGGCGGCGAACCGGAGTGGTGTTTCGCCCGGGTTGAAGAAGGCGGCGAGCCGGTTACGAAAAAACACGTCAAACCCGGTCGCGAAGCCCTCGGCCCACTCGCGGGCGACACCGTGCATGCCGTTTTTGGATTGGATGAAAGTCGGATCGCGACCTTCGATTCTGTGCGCGGAACCGGCACCGGCCGACCGTGGCGCTTCGGGCTTCAGATTATGGGTTCGAAAGGCATCATCGAAATTCAGACCGGTTATTTGCCGCCCGCAGCGATTTTGCAGGACTCCGCCTGGTGCCCCGCGCTCAGCGGAAAAAAATGGGAAATCATCACCAGCGCGGGAATCGGAAAGCCTGAACCGTTCAAAGGCGACTACCGATTGGAAGGAAACGTCGTCGCATGCAAAGATTTGATCCAGGCAATCCGCGATGATCGCCAGCCCGAGTGTGATGTGAAACAGGGACGTGCCGTCATCGAAATGCTCAACGCCGTTTTTGAATCGCACCGCATCGGCGGCCCCGTGAAATTCCCGCTGGAGACTCGCGAAAACGCACTCGGCCTTCTTTAAAAAATCATCATGAGCGGAAAAATTCTCAAAGAAAAACTCGCAGCCGGAAAAACTGTTTACGGAACGCTGATCGCGCATCTCACCGATCCCTCGATCGTTCCCAAGCTGCCGGAGGACATGCTCGATTTCGTCATCGTCACGCCCGAACACACCGCCTACGACCTTGCCGAATTTCTGCCACTGCGCCACGCCTTGCAGGCTCGCGGGATCGCCTGTCTTGCCCGGACTCACGGTCGCGACGAAGCCGATGTCGCCAAAGTTTGTGACAGCTATGACGGCGTTGTTGTTCCCTACGTTGAAGATTTTGAAGAAGCCAAACGTCTCGCCGCGGCCGCGGTTTATCGCCCGCTGAAAGGCAAGCGGCTCGACAAAGTGCTCGCGACCGGCGAATGGCCCAGCGACAAAACGCGGGATTACATCGCGGAGCGGAATGCGGAAACCGTTTTCATCCCCATGATCGAATCGATCCCCGCCGTCGAGAATCTCGACGGCATTTGTTCCATCCCCGGCATCGACGCCCTCTTCGTCGGCCCCGGCGATCTCACCGCCAACATGGGCATCCCCAAGGAATACGATCACCCCGATCTCATCGCCACGATTCAGAGAATCATCGACACCGGCAACAAACACAACATCGCCGCCGGCAGCTGGTTCGGGACCGTCGAGCAAGCGAAGCGCACGATTGATCAGGGCGCGCGATTCGTGGTTTACGGAAATGATGGACTGCTGTTGCAGCAGGCGATGGAATCGGTTTTTCCGAAGTTGAAATAATACGAACCAACAGGGTCTGTTCGACGACCAACCCTATTGAATCGTAAATTTACGCGCCAACGAGCTCCTTCGCCTTCGCGAGCACGTCTTCTAGCTTGTCCAGGTCGCGCGCAGCTCCACGCGCCATCTCGGGTTTTCCGCCGCCTTTTCCGCCGGCGACGGCGGTGATTTCGCCGACGAGATCGCCGGCCTTGATTTCGTCGGTCAGGCTCGGGTGAACGAGCGCGCCAACATGAATCGTTCCGTCAGCAATGAGAATCAGTGCAGCTGCGCCCTCGAATTGCCGGGCTTTCAGGCCGTTGAGGGCTTCCTGCAACAAATTCGCATTGTCGCCCGGAATCTGTGCGGCAATGCGTTTCGGATCGCCTGCTAATGCGGTTTCGAGCCACTCGGCTGCGGCTTTCGCTGCGTTTTTGGCGTTTAGTTTCTTGAGAAATTTCTCGGTCTCGATGACGGCATTTTTCAGTTCGTCGCGCTGCGTTTTCAGCGAATCGACTTCGTCGCTGGCTCCCTGGAAATCCCCGTCATTCAGGCGGGTTTCGACCGCTTCGCTGATCGTCGGCATTTCTGTCGTCGGGGCGACCCCAAGTTCTTCGATTCGCTCATTCAAGGTTGCCAGTTTTCCAGCCAGTTCTTCGATTTCCTTGAGGGTGCCGTCTGCCGTTTCGCGCAAAAAATCGACTGCCGCATCCCCGCAGACCGCTTCAATCCGGCGGATGCCGGCGGCGATGGCGCCTTCGCTGCGCACTTTGAAAAATCCGATGTCACCGGTGTTGCGGACGTGGGTGCCGCCGCACAATTCCATGGAGTAACCATCCAGTTTCTCCGGCTCGCCACCGATTTGGACGACGCGGACTTCGTCGCCATACTTGTCGCCGAAAAATTGCATCACGTCGTCGCGATCTTTCACCTCCGAATGCGGCACTTCGACCCAGCTGACGGAATCATTCTCCCGAATCCGCTCGTTCACCAGTTTCTCGGTCTTCGCGATTTGATCGTTCGAAAGCGCGTCGGAATTGAAATCGAATCGCAACCGGTCCGGCGCGACGAGTGAACCCTGCTGGGCTGCGTCTTTGCTGACCGCTTCGTGCAGCGCCCAGTGAAACAGGTGGGTCGCGGTGTGGTGCTTCTCGATGCCGCGACGGCGATCCTCGCTCAAGCGAATCGTTGCCGTGTTCGATTCCGTTTCCGGCTTTTCCTCGACCTGGATGACGAGCGCTTCACCGACCGAAGTCGTCGCCACGATCGGGACGATTTCATCGCCGATCTGCAGCTCGCCTGTAT
>JABDJT010000535.1 GCA_013003335.1 Verrucomicrobiales bacterium
AACCACGATCGCGCTGACGGCGATGGCAATCAACGCGATGGGTGGAAAGGCCGTTTCGCTGACCGGTGCCCAGGCGGGGATCGAGACTGACGGCGTTCATACAAAGGCTCGAATTTCCAATATCACACCGAATGAAGTCCATCGTCTGCTGGACGACGGATTTATTGTGATCCTGGCCGGGTTCCAGGGTAAAACATCGGACGGAAAGATCACCACCCTCGGTCGGGGCGGGTCGGATTTGACGGCGATTGCGATGGCGGCGGCGATTGATGCGACCCTCTGCCAGATATTTACAGACGTCGACGGAGTGTATACCTGCGATCCGCGGGTTGTGCCGGAGGCCAAAAAGATCGACGAAATCAGTTACGATGAACTTTTGGAAATGGCCAGTTCCGGCACGAAGGTGATGCAGTCCCGTTCCGTTGAATTTGCCAAGAAATTCGGAGTCCCTTTTGAAGTCCGCAGCAGTTTGAACCAGAATCCAGGAACCCTCGTCAAAGAAGAAACCATGAGCATGGAATCCGTTGTTATCCGCGGGGTCAGCCTTGAGCGTGACCAGGCCAAAGTCACAATCTCGGGCGTCGAAGATCATCCGGGCACGGCACGCATGATTTTTGGTGCCGTGGCGGAAGCGAATCTCCTCGTCGATATGATCGTGCAAAACGTTTCCAAAACGGGGATTACGGACATTTCCTTCACCGTACATCGGGACGACGTTGAAAAAGCCGAAGCTGCTCTCAATCCGGTTCTTTCCGGCCTCGGCGAAAACATTTCCCTCGAGTCCGAGAGCGGAATTGCCAAGCTAAGCGTAGTGGGAATCGGAATGCGGTCTCATTCCGGGGTTGCCGCGCAGATGTTCGCGGCCCTGTCGGATGCGGAGGTCAACATTCAGATGATCTCCACTTCGGAAATCAAAATTACCGTTACCGTTGCGGAAAACGACATCGACGCCGCTGCCAAGGCTGTGCACGAATCGTTTGGCCTGGGAGACGCATAGGCGCTCCCGGTTCGATTTATGTCGCGGGTATGAATCGCTGAAACAGCAGGGTCAGCGGAAGCATCGCGAGGGCCAGTATTGCGATTTTCAGGTCGCCGAATGCGATGGCGACTGCGTCGATGACGCAAATTCCGGCGATCAGGAGCGCCACACCAGTCGGGATCGAATTCTTCAGTGCCCGCATGGAAAAAAACAGCCAGGATAACCAGGTTAGCAATCCGCCGGCTAAGATCCAGGGCCAGTACGGGGTTTGATCATGGAGGGCGACAAAGCCCAGAACCGGGGTAAAGAGGAGCACTTGTGCAAACAAGACCGGTGCCCGGTTGGTGTCGCGGCTGCGTTCAAACCGCGCGGCGAGGGTGATTCCGGCGACATAGCCGATCATGGTGAACGCGAGAAATGGAGCGGCAAATTTGGTGCTATCGGTTCCCGCAGCGGTGAAAGCCAGCGCGTACACGAGACCGCGGCAGATTCCCATGATCAACACGGAGCCAGCCCAGCGCTTGTGAAGCCAATTGTAAAAGAAAATGGCTGCCACGAGGCTTGCGGCCGGTAGCCACAGGGAAGAGGAGGGGACCAGAATCAGCGCGAACCCGGTCAGTAGCTGAATGATGCCGCACGAGCCGGCGAATTTCCGCGAAATCGCCCCGCTCGGGATGGGTCGTTCCGGCGCATGCTCCGAATCCCACTTGGCGTCGAAGACATCGTTGAAGGTCATGCCCGCGATGTAGAGCAGGCTGATGCCGACCAGAAGCCAGATCAGATCCGGAGAGAAAGTGCCACGGGCGAGAAACCAGCCTGCGAGGACGTTTGTCCAGACCGTGGGAAGATTTGAAACGCGTCCGAGGATCAGCAGGGTGCGGAGAACCTTCATTCACGCCGAATCGGGGATCTCCGCTGCCGGAATTTCACTCCGGCTTTTTCTCTTCAGGTTTCCCGGCGTCTTTCTTTTCCTCTTCGAACAGGACGAGATACGGCTCCAGTCCTTCCTCTTTCAGCTTCTCTTTGGGAATAAATCGCAGGGCAGCAGAGTTGATGCAATACCGGAGGCCGGTAGGATCCGGGCCGTCATCGAAAAGGTGACCCAGGTGCGTGTCACCCGTTTTTGAACGTACCTCGGTGCGAACCCATCCAAATTTCCGGTCGGTTTTCTCAACGATTTCCTCTTTGTCGACCACAGTCCAGAAACTGGGCCACCCGGTTCCCGACTTGAATTTGTGGGTCGAGGAAAACAGGGGAACACCGGAAATAATATCGACATAAACTCCCTCTTTCTTGTTATCCCAGTATTCATTTTGAAACGCCCGTTCCGTGCCGTCTTCGACAGCAACATGGTACTGAATTTCAGTAAGTCGCTTCTTCAATTCCTCACGAGAGGGCTTCACGAACTTCTTTCCCGAGGGGCCGGACCCTTTTCTTGGCGCTGATCCTTTTTTTGCCGCCTCCGGCTTTTTCGTTTCCGATTTGGCGACTGGCTTCTCTTTTTCAGCACCCTGAGCTGTGGCTTCTTCGCTGCAGGAGGTGGAGAAGCAGGCAATTGCGCAGACACACAGCGCGATTCCGAGAGAGCCAAAAATGGATTTCGTTTTCATACAGTTTGTTGGTCGGGATTTGGTGAAACTCCCTTACTTATTCCACTCATCATTGTCGAGTTCAACATTCTCTCCCCACCCCTTCAGGCCAGTCTTTTTCGCCGGAGATGAGTCGTTTTCCACCGCTGTGACCTTGTTTTCACCGGAAAACAGCCGGTGAAATCCGGTGGCCAGGGATTCCCATCGCTCCGGAAAATCCCGCCTGAAAAAGTAGTAAAACAAGGCTCCGAAGCCGATCAGGAATACGCTGAAAACCGCGTAGGTCGGGGCACTGTTCTCCCGGGCGACGGGGCCAAGGGCGCTGAAAAACAGGATGATCGTGGCATGCACGCCGGGCGGATCTTCGGTGAAAATCAGGCGATAAAACGCAAAGCAGATAATCGGCACGGCGATCAATATCCCCCAGGAAATCGAGAACGCTAAAAACAACAGCCATAAAGCGGAGTTGATTACCACTTCAAAACCGTCGACGCCGGGATGCAGAAAGGGCGGGAGGAAGTCATCCCAGTTTTTGAACTGGTCACAAAGCAGACCGATGAACGAGCCGACGACTCCGGCGGCCAGAAACAGGATCACCCGTCCGAAAAGCGACGTGAACAACGAGCCTGCGGCATCGATCGGGTCAATCGTCGAGGAGGGCATACCTCCATCTCATCACATCGCGTTGACTTCTGCAACGACATGATCAGCAGTCATGCCAAGCTCTTCCATAACGACGTTTCCGGGCGCACTGATTCCAAACCGGTCGATCCCGAGAACTTTGCCGTCGGATCCGACATATTTCCACCACAGACCGGAGACACCGGCTTCGATGGCGACCCGTTTTTTGCATGAGGCAGGCAGAACGGACTCGCGGTAATCATCGGACATCCGGTCGAAGCGCTCAAAACAGGGCATCGAGACAACCCGTACGCAGTCACCAAGCTGGTCTGCGGCTTCGAGTGCGTGTTGCAATTCGCTTCCGCTGGCCAACAGGATCGTCTCGAGATCGCCCGATTCCTGCCTGGCAATGTAGGCTCCGCGGAAGACTCCGTCCCGGCGATCTGCCACCGGGATTGAATTCTGCGTCGGAATCGCCTGGCGGGTCAAAAGCAGAGCGGTGGGGCCGTCTGTCCGCTGCATCATCGCTGCAAAAGCTCCTGCCGTTTCTTCCGGGTCTCCCGGTCGGATCACGTCGAGATTGGGAATCACGCGAAGGCCGGAGACCGTCTCAACAGGTTGGTGAGTGGGGCCGTCCTCGCCCACGCCGACCGAATCGTGCGTGAAAATGTATCCCACAGGCAAATGGGAGAGAGCTGCGAGCCGGATTGAGGGCCGCAGATAATCGGCAAACACCGTGAAAGTTGCACCGGAAGCACGGAAGATCCCGTCGTAGCCGATTCCGTTGCAAATCGCGCCCATGGCGTGTTCCCGAATTCCAAACCAGATATTCCGGCCGCTGAAATCTTCACGGGAAAAATCCGGGCTCGATTTGATGTAATTCTTTGTCGAACCGTACAGGTCGGCCGAGCCGGATACCAGGAGCGGCATCGCCTCCGCCACGGCCTGTATCACCTCGCCGCCGGCGGCGCGGGTCGCGTTTTTGTAATCGGGATCAAATTCGGGAATTTGATCGAGAAGATCGCTCGGGGCGGCTTTGGCCAGGCCTTCGGTCAAGAGCGAAGCCAGCTGGGGATTTGCTTCCTGCCAGGTCGAGTAGGTTTGTTCCCAGTCCGCGTAGGCGGCCTTCCGGTCTTCGGTTTTCGCGGAGAAATATTCGCGGGTATTCTCGGAGACGAAAAACGTTTCTTCCGGCAAACCGAGACCTTTCCGGGCAGACTCGGCGAATTTGGCACCGCCTTCGCCGTGCCCCGCAGCAGTTCCGGCCACCTCCGGGATGCCACGCCCGATTTCGGTTTTTGCCTCGATCAATTTCGGACGCCCATTGTCGCTGTTCTTGGCGTCTTCGAAGGCTTCGAGAAACGCATCCATGTCGTGCCCGTCGATTTTCACGGCATCCCAGCCCATGGCTTCAAACCTCGCGCAGGTGTCAGCACTCTGGGTTTTCTCAGCCATGGCGTCCAGCGTCACGTCGTTGGAATCAAAAATCAGGATCAGGTTGTCGAGTCCAAAATGCCCGGCAAATGCAGCCGCTTCGGCGGAAATCCCCTCCTGGAGACAACCATCGCCCGCAAGAGCCACGATGTGCTGATCGAAAATCGTGTGATCGTCTGTATTGAAGCGGGCTGCCGCCATTTTTGCGGAGACCGCGTAGCCGACTGCGTTTCCGATACCCTGTCCGAGCGGGCCGGTAGTCGCTTCCACGCCGGGCGTTTCGCCATATTCCGGATGCCCCGGCGTCATCGAATGAAGCTGGCGGAAGCTCCTGATCTCTTCCATTGGCAAATCGAAGCCGGACATGTGGAGCCACGCATACAGGAACATGGAACCGTGACCTCCCGAGAGGACGAACCGGTCCCGATTAATCCATTTTGGTGCTTCTGGATTGAAACGGAGGGCTTCGCCAAACAGGACGGCTCCCATTTCGGCAGAGCCGAGCGGCAGACCGAGGTGGCCGGAGCTGCAGGCGTGAACGGCATCGATTGCGAGTCCACGGGCTTCGTTGGCTGCGGTAGAGAGAACGTCTTTATTCATGGCAAAAATTCGGGCGCAATGGTTGGCGAAGATTGCGCAAAGCGCAAGAAATTGATCGAATCGCGATTGTTTCACGCAAAAAACGTTCCAACAGGGTTGGTTTGGCAAACAGACCCTGTTGGATCGTTTTTCGGATGACAGCACGGATTTTCGCGGCACCTTACCGGCCCGCTTTCGAAAATACGAACGCACCTATTTTCATGTCTGAAAACATTCTCAGAATTGGCCTGCCAAAGGGCAGCTTGTCCCAACCGACTCTCGATTTATTCGAGAAGGCGGGATACAACATTCACGGGGCGTCTCGGTCCTACCGGCCGTCGATTGACGATCCCGAAATCCAACTGCGCCTGATTCGGGCGCAGGAAATCGGACGGTATGTCGATCACGGTTTTCTGGATTGCGGCATTACCGGGAAAGACTGGGTCGCGGAAAACGATGCCGATGTGCACGTGG
>JABDJT010000569.1 GCA_013003335.1 Verrucomicrobiales bacterium
AGCTGAACGAAGATATCGCCGAAATTGAAGGCGAGATTGAAGAACTTGGCGAGGATGCCGTGGCCGCGCAAAAAGTGGAGGAGGAAATCGATGCGAAGATGGCGGAACGCACGGCTCAGCAGGAAGAAATCGGCGGGGTGGAGGAAAAACTGAAAGGTCTGATCGCGCTGCTGGAAGCCTATCAGGACGGGTTTCGATCGAGTGTGAATATCGAGGCCGGCGAAAAATTGACCGACCTCCGCATGCCGGACGGCCGCGTTTTGAAAGAAGCCGAGGTGACCGTGGTTTCACCGGAAAAGGTTCAGCTGAAACACCCCAATGGGTTTGCGTCGCTGGATCTCGATCAGTTGCCATCCTCTCTACAGGATCGTGTCGTGAAGCCGCCGGAAACCGATGGTGTCAGTTCCGCTGCGCAGGAAGCCCTGACCAACAAGCCGAATTCCCTGAAAACGGCGGCAGAACTGGCCGCAGCGAAGGATGCGGCCAAGCAGGATATCGTGGATGCGGTGGATCGTCGCCGAATGGAATTGAGCCAGCGGAACGACCGGATGCGGAAGGAGCGGGAAGCACGCGATCAGAAGGCCCTGGCTGATCGGGAAAAAATGGTCGCGACGCAAAAGGCGAAGCAGGAACTGCGGGTGAAGCTCAATGCGCAAATCGATACCCTGGAAGACGAAATCCGGGTTTTGGAGGACGCCATCGAAGCGCAGGACAAAGCGAAGGAAGACGCCCTCGCCCGGATGGCCGCTGTCAACTTACGCCCGTCGATGGCTGATATCGACAAGGTGGCCAAGGCCTACGACACCAAGATCCGATCGATCGAAGCGCAAATTAACGCGAAGGAAACCGAGATTACGAAGCTGAAGCGCGAGATGGCTCAGTGAAGCGATTTCGGTTTTCCGAGAATCTCGGAAACGATCAGCATTTTTCTCAAAGACTGGCGGGAGCCGAGCGTATCCGCCAGGTCCAGTTGTAGTCGATCTATTTTCCGCTTTCGTCGCTGTCGCGATTTGGCGGCTGCCGGAGTCGGCTGACGCAAGGTTGGCCGTCTCGGCGTCGAACCCTGCGAAGACGGAACCTGCTCAATCTGCCGAACCGGCTTCGTGGGAATCGGCGGCGGAGACGAGGTGGACGGACGGAGAGGTTCTTCTTCGGGTTGCTGATAAACCGGTTTCTGTTCCTGGAAAGCGCCTTTCATCCGCTCGACCCGCCGGCGCCGGCGTTCGGCAGCGGCTTCCTGGAGCTTGTTGTACACCCACGAGATGAAGGCGATGAAAATCACCACCACGTAGGGCCAGGGAAAGTCTTCCATTATAAAAACCGGTTTATCGAAGGAACAGGGTTGGTTTGGAGAACCAACCCTGTCGGTTCGTATCACTTACCGTTGTTCATCTTCGTCCTCGCTGACTTCTTCAGCAATGCTTTCGCGCATATCCGTGTCAGCGACGACGTTGCGGTATCGGGCGTAATCCATCACGCCGAGATTGCCGTTTCGGAAAGCCTCGGCCATGGCCAGCGGGACCTGCGCTTCGGCTTCAACGAGCTTGGCGCGCATTTCCTGCGTCCGGGCGGACATTTCCTGCTCGGTTGCGACAGCTGCTGCGCGGCGGACTTCCGCCTTCGCCTGGGCCACGTCTTTGTCGGCCTCGGCCTGGCTTTTCTGCAAGGTTGCCCCGATGTTTTCCCCGACGTCGACGTCGGCAATATCGATGGAAAGAATTTCGAAAGCGGTGTTGGCGTCGAGTCCTTTTTCCAGCACGCGCTTGGAAATGTGATCCGGGTTTTCCAGCACATCCTTGTGGCTCCCGGCGGAACCGATCGAGGTCACGATTCCTTCGTTGACCCGCGCGATGATGGTTTCCTCCGTCGCACCTCCCACGAATCGATCGAGTGCCGTTCTCACGGTCACCCGCGCACGGGCGCGAAGCTGAATCCCGTCCCGTGCCACGGCGTCAATTTTTCCGCCCCCGCCCGGGCAGTCAATCACAGCCGGGTTGATTGAGGTTCGGACTGCTTCCAGGACCGTCTTGGTGGTCCCTTTCACCGCGAGGTCAATGGCGCAGGCGCGATCAAAGGTGAGGGGAATGGCTGCCTTTTCGGCAGCGATCAAAGCGAGGACTGTGTGCTGCACGTTGCCCCCTGCGAGGTAGTGGGCCTCCAGCAAATCGGCCGTGTATTCCAGGCCGGCTTTGGCAGCCGTAATCCGGCTGTCGACGATCAGGGACGGCGGGACTTTCCGGAGCCACATGGCGATCAGGTTGGGCATGGAGACCGGAGCATTGGCGACCCGGGCCCGGAGCCAAACTCCGAAAAATTTCAGGAAGACGAGTCCGACTATGAGAACGAGAAGGGCGATTCCGCCGCCGATGAGTATTTTTTCCATATGCTGTTTGGTAGGTAATTACGCTGTTTTTTGAGAATCGGTTTCAATCAGGCCCCGAGGGCTTTTTTCAGGACAGGTTCAAAAGCTTCCGCCTGGCGCAGGAAGCCGAGATCGTTGGGGTGGGAACCGTCGGTGGTTCCGTCGCCGTCTTTTCCAAGCAGATCGGCCCCTTCGATGTAGTGCAGATTTTTCACACCGCTGGCGACGAGATTGTCCATCGCGCGGATCAGGGCGGACCGGCTCAATTCATGCCGGTCGCGGGAGGCTTTTCGGATCCAGGCGTAGTCGTAGGTTCGATCTTCGACCAACACGATGGGTGTGTCCGGCCTCGCTTCGCGCAACTGACGCACGAGGGGTTCGGCACGCTTGGCGACTTCGGGGCCGGTCATGTTCGGAAGGCAGTCGATCACGTAAACGGCCGGATCAAGTTCCGCGAGGAGAGCTCCGACTTCGGGCTCCATTTTTCCGTTGCCGGAGAATCCGAGATTGAGGACCGGCTTATCGAGCCTTCTGCCCAAAATGGCAGGGTGACACATCCCGGGACGGGACGCACAGGCACCGTGGGTGATGGAGGTTCCGTAAAAAACGATCGGTTTCTCAGGCCGGGGCGCGAGAGGCTGAAATTCCGATCCTTTTGGAACACCGATTTCGAATTTTTCGACGCCGTTGTAGAGCGGCAGGTAGATTTGAAAAGCATGCCGGACTCCGTCCATTCCCTGCCCGATTTTGGCGGTCACAGTCTTGGCTTTCGGCATGACGACCCCGGCCCAGCGCCAGTTTTTCTCCAGGTCGAGCGCGTAGAGGTCCATTCCGCTCACGCCCGTGGCCGGCATGTGAGGCATGGCGAGGTTGCCGTTGAGCAATTCGTAGCGGACGTGAATTTCCGGGGCATTGGTCTGAAAACGAACCAGCATTCCGGCGCTATGTCGGCTGAGATTCCAAACCGGTGGACGGACGATTTTTTCGGCCTTCGAGGGCAATCGGTCGAAATTGCGGGTGACCTCCCCGGTGCCCCAGCCGCGGCCTTCGACGCCCCAGTCTTCCACATTGGCCCAAACCAGGGAATCTTGATCCTGGGAAATGGATTCTCGAAACGGAACAGCGGCCCCCAGGGCGATGCCGGCTCCGGACAGAAGAAACTGACGGCGAACGGTGGATGTCATGGCGAAACAGGGTTGGCGGCAGGATTTGTAACATGACAACGCTTTGCCGGTTCGTCGAATCCTTTTCGGTGTTTTCCTGATCTCCGCTTGAACCGGCTGCCCCTGTTTGCTAAGCTGCTGGCGATGAGGACGATAGCCTGCAGGGTGTTGGCGGTCACAACTCTGGTGACCAGTTGGATTTGGATGCAGTCGAACCTGCTGGCGGGACCACCCGGGAATGATGCCGGTTCGAAACGAAAAGCTCTTTCGAAAATTACCCTCAGCAGCATCGAGTTCGAGGAGTCGCCGCTTTCCTCCGTGCTGGATTATTTGCGCGCGAAAACCAGGGCTGAGGGCGGCCATCCCTCCAATTTCATTCTCTATGATCCGAACGGAACGATTGCGGAGCAGGACCCGAAGGTCTCGTTCAAGCTGAAGAAAATCCCGATCACACAAGTTATCAAGTACGCCTGCGAACTCAGCAACACCGAGGTGCTGGTGGATCGAAATGCCATCGTGATCGGGACCCACGACGAATTGTTTGAGTTGAAAATGGCCCGCCGGAATGGTCCGGCAAATGCGGGGCGGAATGGAGCGGTCGTTCAACTGGCGCGCACGCCGGTGCCGAGGATCGATTTCCAGGGCGCAGATCTGGGG
>JABDJT010000588.1 GCA_013003335.1 Verrucomicrobiales bacterium
GTCGAGAAGACGATCGTCGTGAGTCGAAAAAATGAAGGCGGCTCCGCGCGCCCGGTTCACCTTCCGCATCAGGTCGATGATCAGGTTGGCGTTCTTCGTATCGAGATTGGCGGTCGGTTCATCGGCGATGATCAAAACCGGATCCGTCACGAGAGCCCGGGCAATGGCGACGCGCTGCTGTTGTCCGCCACTGAGTTTTTGCGGCCGGTGGCCGGCCCGGTCCAGCAGGTCGACTTCCACCAGCAATGCTTCCGCCGTTTGCCGTGCCGCCGTTTTTGAAGCGCCGCGGATTTGCAGGGGCAACATCACGTTCTCGAGGGCGGACAATACCGGCACGAGATTGAAATCCTGGAAGACAAAGCCGATCGATTCGTTCCGCAAGGCACTTTTTTCCGAATCACTGAGACTGGCCGCCTGTTTTCCGCCGAGGGCGATCGTTCCTTCGGAAGGATCATCGAGCAATCCGATCAGGTTGCAGAGAGTGGATTTGCCGGAACCCGAAGGCCCCCAGACCGCGACGAACTCGTGTTCTTCAATCTGCAGATCGACGCCGCCGAGGGCTTCGACGCGGGTGTCGCCGAAGTGATAGGTCTTCCGGAGATTTTCGGTTTCCACGACCGGCATTTTTTCAGGGTTCGGGTTGATAAAGACTTGCGGTTTGAAGCGGCGCGAACAGTATCTTGCAAACCTGAAATGATCGAGCCGTTTTTATGGATTCTCTGGGGGACGTGGATACTGCAGGCCTTTTTGTCTGCGGTCAATGTCCTGGCTTGGGGGTCGGCTCGCAAAAAACAGGACAAACGATTTGAGGGAATCACGGCCGGATCCCAAAAACAGGCGGCGGTGATCATCCCGGTCAAGGGGTTCAACAAGAACCTGACCCCTCTGTTTTTCGAGGGGATTTTCACGCAGCAGTATTCGAAATACCGGGCCATCATCACGGTCGAAAGCGCCGAGGACCCCGCCCTGAAATGGCTGCGCGAAGAACTGGAATTGGACGAAGACCAGACGCATTGGTCTCCTGACAATCCGGAGGCAGGCCTCCAGGAAATCGTGCTGGTCGTAGCCGGAGAAAGCGAAGGCCGCGGACAGAAGGTCCACAACCAGATTGCGGCGTTCGGGGAACTGACGGATGTCGACGTAAATATCGTGTTCGCCGATGCGGATATTCGGCTGGATCAGGACTGGCTCGCCAACCTGACAGCTCCGCTCAATGCCGAACTCTACCAGTTTTCCACGACGTATCGCTGGCTCGTCCCGACCAAATATTCGGTCGCGAACCTGTTCGTGAGCGTGATCAATTCCAGCGTGGCAACCCTGTCCGGCCGGGAGGGTTGGAACATGTTGTGGGGCGGCTCGATGGCGCTGACGCACAGCGCATTTCGGGATCTCGATGTGCCGGAGCTGTTTTCCGGCAGCATGAATGACGATCTCCGGCTCGGCAAAGCGGCCCGGCGGAGGGGTTACCGGATTGCCCTGATCCGCTCCCTGATGATGCCGACGCCCATCAACATGAGCTGGGCGAAGGTGTTCGAGTTTGGACGCCGCCAGTATTACCAGGTCAAACACTTCACGAATGTCTTCTTCTGGGTCGCACTTTTCATGCCCGGCCTCTATGTGGTCAGCTTCACCTCGGCACTCGTTTCCGTTTTTGCCTTCGAGAATTTTTACGCCTGGATTCCGATTGGTGCTGTCACGACGTTCGATCAAGTCCGGGCACTGGCCCGTGCCCGGATCATCCAGGATTTGTTCGACAAGGAAACGGTGAAGCGGCTCAACGACACAGCCTGGGTGGAACACATGTTCACCCCGGTTTGGATGCTGATTCACTGGATCATGGTGATCGCCGCCGCTTTCGCCAAAAAAGTCACCTGGGCCGGAGTCACCTACGAAGTGAAATCCCGCAACGAAACCGTGATCCACGCGCGAAAATCGATCGGGGATGCAGCCCCCGGGATTCCCAAAGCGGACGAAGCGGACGAAGCGGACGAAGCGGACGAAGCGGACGAAGCGGACGAAGCGGACGAAGCGGACGAAGCGGACGAAGCGGACGAAGCGGACGAAAAACCTGCGACTTCAGATCCAGACGACGAGGAAAAAGCTTCCAAAAAAGAGAAGAAGAAGAAAAAAAAGAAGCGGAAGAAAAAGAAAAAGAAAAAGAAAACCAAGGATCAGAAAGAAAAGAAGGACAAAGAGAAATCGGAAAGCTCATCATCTTCTGATTCTCCGGATTCCGATTCCACCTGACTGCCCTCGCCTTTTCTCGCTCCTTGCACCACCGGTTTCCCGCCGGATGATTCACCATGCGCTGCGCTTTTTTCCGGAATTGGTCTTTTTACTTCCTTGCAGGAATCCTGCTCGTCCCGGCTCCCGCTTCGCTTTTCGGCCAGAAAATGGCGAAAGCAGAGGAACCGGAAGAAGTGGGGCTCACCTCGATCGGGAACAGCTATTTCCCGAATCCCGGCAAGCTCCCCTTATTGCAGATCCACAATCCCGGCTTCGAATCCCCTGCCCTCAATGCCGGAACCGTGCGCGTTTCCGGTTTTGAACCGGCCCTCGACACCGCAGCTCCTGAAGGCGGACGAATTGCCCGGGCCGCTGCCGGAGGAAAAACCGCGTCCCTCACGCATTCCGTCAAATCCGCGGAACTGCTCGCCGGTTCCCGTCCCTACCTGCTCTCGCTCTGGCTGAAATCGACCGAGGCCGAATCGGGAACGGTCACCTGTACGACAGACGAGGTCTACTTCGGCCGGCACACTCCGCTGCAGATTCCCTCGACTGGTGGAGAATGGAAGCGCGTCGGCTTTTTCTTCCGGACAGCCCCCGGCACCACCGAACTCCGCATCCTCCTCCGCCGGAAAGCCGCTGGTCCCCTTCTCGAAATCGACGACATCCGGCTCCGCCCGGCATCGGAAGCCGAATTTTCCAAGGCCTGGACCGGGTGGCGAAGCAACTACCCCGAGCGCGATCTCAGCCCGAGGCCGGACGATGGCAAAAACCTCGCAAATTTCGTGTCCAAGCTGAAACACCCGGTCCTGAAAGACAAGCCCCTGCTCGTGATGGGAATCGGCTCAAGCTACACGAACATGCTCGGAAATGGCGAGCGGCTCGTGCAGTGGATCCGCGAGAAATTCCCCGACGCCCCGCCGATCATCTACCGGAAGCACGTCGGCTCGGCCGTGAATTTCGATTTTACCCGGGGCTGGATGCGCCAGCACGTCCTCGGACAACAGCCCGACCTCGTCATCCTCTATTCCGGCGGAACCGCGACCGACCTCGGACAGCTTTTGTCCGACTTCCGGGCTCACTCCAGCGCGGATGTCATCGTCGCCAGCCTGCATTTCCGCGAGCGCGACGGCGAAATTTCCGACGCCACCGTCAATGCCCCGGAATGGGATGAAATCGCAGCGGTCGCCCGCCAGTTTCATTGCGAGTGGGTCGACAGTCGCCGCGAATGGGCCGCGTATTTGAAACAACACCAGCAGCCGATCGAGTGGCTGCTCAAAGACGCTGTCCATCAGAACGATCACGGCGCGCTCGTCATCAACGAAAATATCGTCCGCCACATCGTCGAGAACCCGAACCCGAACGTGCCTGCGGCTGCGACCGAGCGCCTCCTGTTTCCCAACATGCCGAAACACCCGCAAAAGCCGGAGTCGGTCATTTCCTCCGGCGACTGGAAAAGCGGCCCTGGCATCCGCGAATTCGCGCAGTCCGTGATTTTGCAAAAAGCCGGTGATGCCGTGAAGGTGAAATTCCAGGGCAACCGACTCGACCTGATCGGCCGCTACGCGGAAACGGGTGGATCGGCGAAAATCTTCATCGACGGAAAACCCGCTGATCCGCAAACCGGCTCATTCCTCACCACGCTGATCCTGCCCGACCCGGAGAATCACAAGCCCGAACGCGGACTCGCCGCTGATCGCGCGCCTCACCTCATCCTCCTCGGGAAAAATGTCGTCCCGCAGCAGTGGGCCATCCAGATGACCAGCGACACCGGGGATTACAAACTGATCGGATCTGTCACAGGCGAAGACGGGACGGGGAACAACGGCGCGGATTTCACAAGCGACTCCGGCCAAATCACCGTCCCGACCGCTCTCTGGCGTCGGCGCCTCGAAAAGGACGGTACCCATTCCAACCGCACGGGCGACGTGTTTCGCTGGGAGGTCCAGCCGGCTGTCCTTGAAACAATCAATTTTCGGGGAACTTCCGGAACGGTTTTTTCGATCCCGATCGTCGACCAACTTTCCAATGACTGGCACACTCTAACCGTGAAATCCGATGGTTCCGGCCCAATTGAGATTCTCGGTTTCAAGGCACACGAGCCGCTCGTGAAATACCGGAGGCAGTGATGAAGCTCTGCCAACCTGCCGGGCGTTTTTTTTCGAGTGACACCGGATTTCGTTTTGCTAGCTTCCCTGCCATATGAAGCACGAAACCCTTTGTCTCCACGGCGGCCAAAAGCCCGATCCTGCAACCAATTCCCGCGGTGTCCCGGTTTACCGGACGGCATCCTACGTGTTCAACTCCACAGAACACGCAGCCAACCTCTTCGCACTGAAAGAGCTGGGCAATATTTACACGCGCCTGATGAATCCAACGACAGACGTGCTCGAAAAGCGTGTCGCGTTGCTGGAAGGCGCCCACGAAATGGCCGGTCTCGGCCTCGCTTCGGGAACGTCGGCGGTTTTCTACTCGATCATCAACCTCGCCTCGGCCGGCGACAACATCGTCTCGGCCCGGAACCTCTACGGCGGCAGCTACACCCAGTTCAATGACATCCTGCCCGCGCTCGGCATCACGGTGAAATTCGTCGACTCGCAGGATCCGAACGCCTTCGCCGAGGCAATCGACGAGAACACCCGGGCCCTGTTTTGCGAAACGGTTTCCAACCCGGCCAGCGAAGTCACCGACCTCGAAGCCGTCGCGAACGTCGCGCACGACGCCGGACTCCCCTTGATCGTCGATGCGACTTTCTCCACCCCGTATCTCTGTCGCCCCATCGAGCACGGAGCCGACATCGTCGTCCACTCGCTCACGAAATGGCTCGGCGGCCACGGCGCGGGGATCGGCGGAATCGTCGTCGACTCCGGGAAATTCAACTGGGCCGGTGGAAAACACCCGCTTTTCGACGAACCGGACATGTCCTACCACGGCCTGCGCTGGGGGCATGACCTGCCCGAAATGCTGGCTCCCCTCGCCTACATCCTGCGGATGCGGACGGTGCCGCTGCGGAATCTCGGGGCCTGCATCTCGCCGGACAATTCCTGGATCGCCCTTCAGGGAATCGAAACTCTCCCGCTGCGGATGGAACGCCACTGCGAAAACGCGAAAGCTGTTGCTCAACACCTGAAAAATCACGACGCTGTCGAGTGGGTCCGTTTCCCCGGACTCGAGGACGATCCGGAATTCGAAAAGAATAAAAAATACCTCGATGGAAAAGGCGGCACCATGGTCGTCTTCGAGGTGAAGGGCGGCATGGAAGCAGGCCGGAAACTGATCGAAAGTCTCGAACTCTTCTCCCATCTCGCCAATGTCGGCGACGCGAAATCTCTCGCGATTCACCCCGCTACGACAACGCATTCACAGCTCAACGAAGAGCAGCAGGCCGGAGCCGGAATCACTCCCGGGATGATCCGTCTCAGCGTCGGCATCGAGCACATCGACGACATCCTCGCGGATCTCGATAGCGCCCTGGCCGCGGCAACAAGCTGAGAATCGGCTACTTCGTCGCGCCTTTTAAAAACGCCAGCAACTCCGCCAGCTTGCGCTCATCGAGCGCAGCTTCCAGGCCTTCGGGCATGGCGGAGACGCCGGTCGTTTCGAGTTTCGTGATCCCGCTTCGCGAAATCGTTTCGGTCGTGCCATCGAGCTTTTTCAATGCCACCCCGTCGCCCGATTCACCTCCGATCATTCCGACGAGCGTCGAGCCATCGTTTGCCGTCACCGTGGTGAGGAGATACTTGTCCTCCACCGCCCGGTTCGGATCGAGAATCGCTACAAAAAGAGCATCAGCCGATTTGTCGGACAGTCCCCTCAGGTCCGGGCCGATCCCTGCGACGCCGACTCCATCCAGTTCGTGGCAAGCCGCGCAGAGCGCCTGGAAATGCATCCGCCCGGCCTTCGCATCGGCGTTTTTGATTTTCAGCGCACCGGCAAATGTTTCCAGAACGGCGGCCCGATTCTCGGTCGTGGCCGAGGCGAATAATTTCTGAGCCCGCTTTCGCAAGGCCCCGTTTCCCGAGCTCGTCAGTTGGGAACGCGTCGCTGCATCAATCAACGCGAGCGGAAATTCGCCCGCCTTCGCTTTCGCCAGCAATGTTTCGACTCCGGTCCGATGTCCAGCCGCTGTGCTCAGCATAACCCGCCGAACCTCCGGCCCGACCGATGCCAGTTGTCCGAGAAATCCGAACTCGCGCATTTCGCCAAGCCGTTTCACCGAGGCGATCGCCAACTTTGGCTCCGGGCCGGCAACTTGCTTTTCGAGAAGGGCGATGTCCTCTCCCCGCTCTGCGGCCGCCCGTCCGAGCAGGTTCACCGCGCCGATTCGCGAATCGAGCTTCGCCTTCCCATCCACCACCGTTTCACGTGCCGTCTCCGAAAATTTCGAACATTCTGCCAGCCGCATTTTGCCTCCTGCCGGCAGTTTCTTCACAAAATCCGCCAGGCTGATTTTCCGCCGGTCGAGAACGGAAAGAAACATGGCATATCGCTCCGCCTGATTGTCGGACAGCAACTCTCCAATCAATTCGCGTTTCCCCGTTCCGATCACGGTTTCGAACAGGCCTTTCACGAAAATCGGCGATGAATCCGGCGGCAGTTTCCTGACGGTGGATTCCAGTTTCGGAATCACGTTCGCCAGCGCGACGGCAACTTCGTATTTAGAGGCGGAATGATCCAACAGGGTTGGTTGGGTGAACAAACCCTGTTGGTTCGTTTTCGCGTCCACCCCCAGCTCAAACAAGAGCTGATGCGCCATGTCACGAAGGCGGCCGTTTTTGGACTCCAACATTGCTACCAACTCGACATCGGTTTTCCGGGCAATTGATTTGTGGGCGGCGGGACCGCAGTTTCCATTTTGAATCCGGTAAATCCGGCCAAGCTCGTGCCCAGCACGCAAATCGAGGACTTTTTGCCAGGCATCGGGAATCCACTCGGGATGCTCGATGACGTAGCGGTGCATGTCGACGATCCAGAGCGCGCCGTCCGGTCCGGTCGTCGCGAAAACGGGGCGGCACCATGGATCGGTGCTGGTGAAAAATTCAGATTCCTGTTCATCGGGCGCCCGTTTGGCCTGGAAAATCAATTCGCCTTCCGGGCGGGTCAAAACGCGCCGGGTGACGAGGTTGTGTACGGGTTCGCAGATGAAAGCGTTTCCGCTGAATTGGTCGCCGAGCGCGTCGTCGCGGTAAATCGTGAGTCCGCAGGCGCTGGTGATCCGGCTCGTTGCGCCGGGGGTGTTGTAACGGAGCGCCGGCGCGGAGGTCGGGAAAACTTTCGGCGCATAGGCCGGTTCCGTAATTGGAACGGCTGCGGGTGGATAGATGACGTGGGGATTTTGTTCGAGAATTTCCTGTTTCAGCACGAATTGAAACATCGGTTTCGAATTGCTGCAGCCGAACCAATTCCCCGAATCGTCGCGGACGCGGCCATACTGCGTTCGTCCGCTGGTTTTGACCATCTCGCCGGTGTCGGGCCGGATTTTCAGATCGAAGCTGCCCAGTTCGAGCGTCTCGCCCGTTTTGAGCGATCGGATTGTTCCACCGGAATCGCCGTTGGCGAGGTGCAGAAAATTGTCGAGCCCCCAGACGAGACCGTTCACGCGGTGCTGCTGATTTCCCTCCCGAAAGCCGGTGAACAGCACTTCCCGCTTGTCGGCGATACCGTCTCCAGTGGTGTCTTCGGCGTAAAAAATGTCCGGCGCGGCGACGACAAGCACGCCGTTTTTCCAGGACTTCACGCCGGTGGGAAAATTCAGGGCGTCGAGAAACAGCGTCGATTTGTCGAATTTTCCGTCGCCATCGGAATCGGTCAGGAACCGGACGCGCCCGCCGGGCAGATTTTTCCCGTCCATGCCGAGCGGGTAATCGGCCATTTCCACGACCCACAGCTTGCCGTCCGGCCCGAAATCGATCGCGATCGGGTCCATCGTGAGCGGCTCGGCGGCGACGAGTTCAATCTGCAACCCGGGCCTGGTTTTGAGCGTTTTCAGCGCCGTCACTCGCGGGAGCGGCTTCGGCATTTTGAAATCAGGCGGGACGTCGTCGCCCGGTTCGTAGCTGAGAGAGACAGAGCCCAGGAAAACCGCAACCGCGCCTGTGATTCGGGAAAGCATCACGACTTTTTCTTGTCGAGCCGGCCGGTTTCCTCCCCGGCCCCGATCCAGCCGGAGATGCCGACCGACAGGTGTTTCACGTTGGTGAAACCGAGCGCCTTGACTGCCTCCACACCCGCCGTGAAGGCCTCGCATTTCGGACCGCCGCAATAGGCCACGATGAGGGTTGATTTGTCGTGATCAGCCAGAACTTTCGCGAGCTTGTCTTCATTCGCCCGAAAATCGATCGCGCCGGGAATGTGACCCTTGGCGAAATATTTTGTGCCGTTCACGTCGAGCAGGATGACTTTTTTCTCCGCCATCGCCTCTTTCAGGTCGGCGATGCTGATGTCTTCGTATTCCCCCGTTTCCTCCGCCCCAAGCGGAGCTGCCAGCCAGCCACACAGAATCATCGTCGCGAGAATCGTTCTCATGCTGAATTTTACGGCCCGATGCCGGTTTCCGTCAAAGGATATGGCGCGTAAATCGTTTTACACATCAACAAACCTGCCCACATTCTCGAACCGTGAAAAAGAATTTTCCCTCACCGTTTTATCGCTGGCGTCCCCACCCCTGGCATGGCCTGGAAATCGGGCCGAACCCGCCTGCGGAGCTGAACGCCTACATTGAGCTGACTCCCTTTGATCGCGTAAAATACGAGATCGACAAGGAAACCGGTTACATCATGGTCGACCGCCCGCAGCGGACATCCTCCCAACCGCCTTCCCTCTACGGATTCATTCCGCGGACCTACTGTGGCGACCGGGTCGGGGCCATCATGGAGGGCGCGGAGAAAGGCGGCGACGGCGATCCGCTCGACATTTGTGTGTTGTCCGAGCGGCCGATTCAGCGGGGCGAAATCATCGTCCGTGCCCGGGTCGTGGGCGGACTTCCGATGCTCGATGACGGCGAAGCCGATGACAAGATCATCGCGGTTTTGATCAATGACCTGATCTGGACGGACATCGAGGACATTTCCGATTTGCCGCCTGTCCTGGTCGAGCGGCTCCGGCACTATTTCCTGACCTACAAACTGATCCCCGGCCAGGAATCGAAGACATCGATCGGGAAAAGCTACGGGAAAGAAGAGGCTTTGAAGGTGATCGAGGCCTCGATGCAGGATTACGAAGATGAATACGGATCGGACTGATGCGTCGTAACCTGAGGAAATGGAATCAACTCGCGGCCTGTTTTCCGGTGCAATCGTTTTTTCAACGATCGTTTCCGCCTGCTGTTTCAGCGGCATAATGATTGCGGATCCCGGCGAAGAGCCGCCGATCCGCCCCCCTGAACCGCCTCAGGCACCGGCTTCGACCACGGCGAAGGTCGTCAGTATCAAGCCGGAGGAAATCGTGGAGTATCCGAAAATGCGGCCGGAAGTGCAGAAACTGGTCCGCGAATCGCTCAAGCTTACCGCACTGGGCCTGGGATACACCTACGGTTCGAACAATCCGGAGAACAAGGGCATGGACTGCTCGGGAACGGTCCAGCGGGCCCTGAAAGCAGCCGGCGTGAAAAATCCGCCGCGTTCCTCCTATACGATTTACCAGTGGGCCGGTGCCGCTGGGAATATCCGCCTTGCCCGCGGGGTTGAAAGTCTAGAAGACGAAGCGTTCCAGAAACTGAAGCCCGGTGACCTGCTGTTCTGGGAAGGCACTTATGCCACGGCCAAGCGAAAGCCTCCCATTTCCCATGTGATGATTTACCTCGGCACCTGGAAGAAAGACGGGAAACCGGTGATTTTCGGCGCCAGCAGCGGCCGGCGGTTTCGCGGAAAGAAGATTCACGGCGTCAGCGTGTTCGATTTTGCTCTCCCGCGAAAGGAATCGAAAGCCAAGTTTGTGGGATATGGCCCTGTGC
>JABDJT010000002.1 GCA_013003335.1 Verrucomicrobiales bacterium
CGGCTGGATGGGCGAGGTCGTGAAAAACTCGATGCCCGAGGGTGATCTTCGCGATTTGATCACCGACGGGATCATAGCCGGGGTCGGCGGCGTCGTGATTTTCCTGCCGCAAATCCTGATTCTCTTCTTCTTCATCGGCCTGATGGAGGACACCGGCTATCTCTCTCGCGTCGCGTTCATCATGGACCGGCTCATGGCCAAAGTGGGCCTGAACGGCCGTGCTTTTATCCCGATCTTGAGCAGCTACGCCTGTGCTGTTCCGGCCATCATGGGCACAAGAACGATTGAGAATCCGAAAGACCGGCTCATCACGATTCTGATCGCGCCTTTCGCGAGCTGCTCGGCCCGCCTTCCCGTCTACCTGATCATGATCGCGGTGATGATCCCTGACGTTTCACCCCTCTGGAAAACCACTTTCATGCTGGGCCTTTACCTGATCGGCACGATCGCGATTTTTATTTTTGCGTGGATTTTCAATCGCATATTCCGCCACGGCAAACGCACGCCGATGATCATGGAATTGCCGGGGTACAAACTGCCCAGCTGGAAGACCGTGGTGCAGCACATGTGGACGCGTTCCCGGATTTTCCTCCGCCGCGCCGGCACGATCATCCTCGGAATTTCCATCCTGCTCTGGGCGGCTGAAACCTACCCGAAAATGCCCGATGCTGAACCGGCCGAGCAGCAGGCTCAAAGTTTCGCGGGCCGGATGGGAAAAGCAATCGAGCCGGTCATTGAACCGCTTGGCTACGACTGGCGGATCGGGATCGGCGTCGTGGCCAGTTTCGCGGCGCGCGAGGTTTTTGTGTCTGCCATGCGAATCACGTTTAACGTCGAAGAACAGGACGACGAGGATGTCACCTTTGAAAAAACCCGCGATACCCTGGCCAACGCCACCCGCGACGACGGCAGCCCGCTTTTCACACCGCTGGTATGTCTCAGCCTGATGATGTTTTACATTTTTGCCCTGCAATGCGCCAGCACGGTCGCCATCGTGAAACGGGAGACCAATTCCTGGCGATGGCCGATTTTTCAATTCGCCTACATGACCGCCGTCGCCTACCTGGCGGCGCTGATCGTTTACCAGGGTGGAAAACTTCTCGGATTCTCGTAGATTGAACTTGTTATGAATGCTGACTGGCAGAGCCTCGCCGCCATTGCCGTCGTCCTGACGACGATCGTGATCTTTGTCGTCCGCGCTGTCCGGCGAAATCCGGAAAAGGGATGCGGGATGGCGAGTAGCGATTGTGGCTGCACCAAAAAATTCAAGTCCTCTTCCTGAAGAGCGGACCAGGTTCACCTCATGTCCGTCATCGGAAAAACCAGTCGCCTCATGATCGTGAGGGACTCTGACCAGGGATTTTACCTCGATGCGGGGCCCAAAATCGGGGAAATCCTGCTGCCGACCCGATACATTCCGGACCTGGCGGAAGAGGACCCGGAACAGGGCGATGAGGTCGAGGTTTTCGTCTATCGCGATTCCGAGGACCGGCCCATTGCGACCACCGAAAAGCCCATCGCGGAAGTCGGCCAGTATGCCCTGTTTGAAGTCGTCGACACTCGCAAAAATACCGGCGCCTTTCTCGACTGGGGTTTACCAAAGGATCTGCTGCTTCCCTATCGCGAACAGGCGACCCCCGTTCGCGTGGGAGAAAAAATCGTGGCGCGTGTGACCATCGATCAGCGATCCGAACGCATCATGGCCACCACCAAGATGAATCGCTACCTCAACGATTCGGCTCCCATGGTCGCGGAAGGCCAGAAAGTCTCGCTCCTCGTTTACGGAAAAACCGATCTCGGGATTCAAACCGTCGTCAACGACCAATACGCCGGCCTGATTTTCCATTCCGACGCAGCCGAAAAAGAATTTCAGTTGGGAGACCAGTTGGAAGGCTACGTCCGGCACGTCCGGCCGGACGGGAGACTCGATATTTCGCTCGAACAACCCGGATACGGCCGCGTCACCGACCTCACCACCCGGATTCTCGAGGCGCTCGAAGCCGGAGGTGGCCAACTGGATTTGGGGGACAAAAGCTCACCCGAGGCCATTCGGGAGCGATTTGGAACCAGCAAAAAAGCCTTCAAACAGGCAGTCGGAGCGCTCTACCGACAGCGGAAAATTCAGATCGAACCGGAGTGCATTCGCCTCAGCTGATTTCGATCCAACAGGGTCGGTTCGGCAAACAAACCCTGATGGTTCGTGCTTTCACTTCGCGGTCTTCTTTTTCCCCTGCTCTTTCTGATTCTTGCCCTTCTTTTTCCCCGGCTTCTTGAACTGCCAGTTCGGTGAATCGACGTGGGCTTCGGCGAAAATTTCGCGTGCCCGGGCGACTTTTTCCGGAAGCTTGTCGGCGAGATTCGTTTCTTCGCCGGGGTCGTCGGCGAGATTGTAAATCTGGATCGACCCGTCGGGGTTGGCACCGACTCCGGTTTGCACGGCTTTCCAATCCCCCCAGCGGGCCGCTTTTTTGCCGCCACCTTCATAGAATTCCCAATACAGGTATTCGTGCTGCGGCTGCTCGCCTTCACCGGTCAAGGTCGGGACCATCGAAATCCCGTCGATATTTTCGGGGATTTCCGCTCCGGCCAGTTCGCAAAACGTCGGGAGCATATCCCAGTGCGCGGAAATGAGATCGCTCGTGCCGCCGGCTTCGATCGTGCCGGGCCAGCGGGCCAGCAAAACGGTGCGGATTCCGCCCTCGGTCAGGTCGCGCTTATAGCCACGAAACGGGCCGTTTGAATCGAAGAAATCGGGCTGATGACCGCCCTCCTTGTGAGGGCCATTATCGGAAGTCAGCATGATCATCGTGTTGTCGTCGATACCGAGTTCCTTTACGAGATCCAGCAACTGCCCGACTCCGTCGTCGAGTTGAGTCATCATGCCGGCAAACGCCGCGACCGGATTTTTCACTTCGGGGCCTTTGTATCTCCCGATCTTGTCTTCGAACTGCGGAAATTTTTCCCGAAACGGGGCCACGTAACTTTCCGGTGCATGCATCGCGGCATGCGGAATCGTGATCGGCAGAAACGCGAAAAACGGACCGTCCTTGTGATCGCGGACAAACTGCAGCGCCTCCTCCATGATCGGTTCCTGCGAGTGCGTTTTGCCGTCAAACTCCACTTTTTCACGGTCTTTCCAAAGATGCGTCGGGTAGTACGTGTGCGCTTCGCGCTGGCAGTTGTAGCCGTAAAAGTGATCAAAATGCTCCATCGGATCGGACGACGAACCGGGAGCGCCGAGCCCCCATTTGCCGTAGGCACCCGAGGTGTACCCCGCTTTTTTCAAGAGACGCGGGATCGTGACGATATCCGCCGGCAGGGGTGCCTGCCCTTCGGGTTGCACTTCGCGATTTCCCCGAACGTAGGCATGGCCGGTGTGCAGGCCGGTCATCAACACAGCACGCGTCGGCGCACACACCGTGCTGCCGGAATAATGCTGCGTGAATTTCATGCCCTCCGTCGCCAGCCGGTCAATATTCGGCGTTTTGAACTTTTCCTGTCCGTAACAGGAAAAGTCGCCGTAACCGGCATCGTCGAGGAGGATATAAATGATGTTTGGCTTTTCCGCCGCGATGGACGGAATCGCAGTGAGAAAGAGAGCGAGGAAAAACTGTTTCATGAAACGCTTTCGTGCCAGAAAGCGCGGGTATGGTCAATCGCATATCCGAACCAACAGGGTCTGTTCGTCAACCAGATCCTGTTGGATCGCTTTTGCTGATTTCCGATTTGAGACTAAAATCACGCCATGTCAGAAGACGAAGAACCGGACACCGGAATTCCCCGCCTCAGTTTTGAAGAAACGCGCGTACTCGGTTGTTTGCTGGAGAAGGAAATGACAACGCCGGATAATTATCCGCTGACGCTGAACGCGCTGCATTCGGCCTGTAACCAGTCCAGCAATCGCGATCCGGTGACGGACCTGGGGACGGATGAAGTTGAGTCGGCGTTGGAGGATTTGCGCTACAAAAAACTGGCTCTGCTGGTCCACCAGGCAGGAGCGCGCGTGCCGAAGGCGAAGCACACGATCGAAAACGAGTTTCCGTATCTCGAAAAGGCGGAATTGGCATTGGTGACGGTCCTGTTTTTGCGAGGACAGCAAACCCTGGGGGAACTCCGCCAGCGAACCGAGCGGATGCATCCGTTTGCCGATTTGGATCGGGCGCAGGCTTCGCTCAACAAGCTCATCGAGTATCAGCCGGCGCCGCTGGTGAAAGAAATTCCCGCTGGCGGCGGGCGGCGGGTGGTGACTTTTGTGCATTTGTTTTCAGGCGGAGCGGAAAATCTTCCGGTCTCTTCTGAAACTCCGGTGCCGGAAGCCGCGTCGGCCGAAGTCACTTCCGATGAACCGACCTGGCGGGAAAAGATGGAAGGGGAAATCGCCGAATTGCGGGAGGAAATTGAGACCTTGAAACGGCAGCTCGGAGTTTGACAATTCCGGGCATGAGGGCTGAATCGGACAAACCGCTCGACATCATCGGCCTTGGGATGTCGATGATCGATTTGCTCCAGGTGGTTGATGAATTCCCGGGAGAGGAAGGGATCACGGAAGTCGAAGAAACCCGACTGATGGGCGGTGGGCCGGTGCCCACGGCGATTTTCGCGGCCGCGACACTCGGAGCCAGAACCGCGATGATCGATCGGATTGGGGCCGATTGGCGGGGTGAGCAGGTCGCGCGCGAGTTTCGGGAAGCCGGGGTCGATTTGACGCATTTTGCGCTGGAACCCGATCGAACGACGACCTTCGGGTCTGTGCTCGTCCGGAAACGTGACGGTGCCCGGCACGTGGTGTTTTCCCCGGGGAATTTCTCACCTCTGCAATCCGACGAATTGCCGCTCGGAGCCATTCAGTCTGCCAAAATTCTGCACTTGAACGGGCGACATTGGCCGGCCTGCCTTGATGCGGCGGACGCCATGCGGGAGACCGAAGGGCTCGTTTCGTTCGACGGCGGGGCAAACCGGTTTGAAAAGCGTTTCCTTGAGTTGTTACCAAAAGTCGATGTGCTGATCGTGGCGCAGGATTTTGCCGAAAAACTGTCGGAGTCGACTGATCGCGATGCGCAACTGGAATCCCTTCGATCTTACGGAGCCAGCATCGCAGGAATCACGGAAGGAGCGGACGGCAGCTGGTTTTCAACGGAAGAAGAAAATACATTCCACCAGCCGGCGTTTCCCGCGCAGGAGGTGATCGATACGACCGGCTGTGGCGACGTGTTCCACGGGGCATTTTTGTATGGATTGACGAACGGCAAGCCGGTTCGGGATTGCGCCCGTCTGGCCAGCGCGGCGGCCGCTTTAAACGCTACGGCTCTCGGAGGCCGGGGAAAAATCTCTCCGCTCGCCGAAGTCGAACAGTTTCTCGAAACAGAAAATTCAGGAAACGCCGGTTGACTCTTCGTGTTGGCGTTTTCCAGTAAGCCGAATTTTTCAAAACTCTATGAACAAGCTCATCACCGAATTGATCGGTACATTTTTTCTCGTTCTCGTTATTGGACTCGTCCGGGGTGAATTCGCTCCGATCGCGATCGGAGCAGTCCTCATGGTGATGGTTTTCGCCGGAGGACATATTTCCGGAGCGCATTACAACCCGGCAATTACGATGGCGCTCGCTATGCGGGGAAAGTGTTCCTGGAAGGATGCGGTTCTGTACTGGGTCTTCCAATTCATCGGGGCCGCGGCAGCTGCCGGAGCGGTGAGTTTCATTTCCCCGGTTGTAAGAATCAGCGTGGATAAATTCATCTCACCCGGACCGCCAATCATTGTGGAATTCCTTTTCACCTTTGCCCTCGCCTGGGTCGTTCTGAACGTGGCAACGGCAAAAAGGAATGACGGAAATTCATTCTATGGGCTGGCGATTGGAGCGACCGTCATGGCCGGGATCTTCACGGTGGGCGGCATTTCGGGCGCCGTTTTCAACCCGGCGGTTGGTGTGGCGACGGCCCTGATGGGAATGATTCACCCCGGAAACCTCTGGATTTACTTCGTGGCCACCTTTCTCGGGGCGATTTTGGCAACGCTTGTTTTCAAAACCGTGATTGGAAAAGAGGAGAATTAATTGTGGCGGAAAATCTTGACAAAACGGCCTCGAAATCAATAATCAGCGACTCTCATGAAGATTTTCACCTCATTTCTGACCATTTTCGCAATTCTGACACTTTCCTTCGCTCCCTTCGCGCAGGCCGGTGAAGTGAAAAAGCAGCCGCTTAAGATAGAGCAGGCCGTTGAACTCGCTGCGGAAGAAGCGGTCGACTTCGAAGACGTGAAAAACACCGAGGGTGGCATCCAAAACGGCTATGGCCTCATGGGCCTCGCGCTCGCCGTACTCGCCGGATATTTCATCAAAGAACAAATCGACGACGAGGACGAAGATTGATCCCGTTGCGCTATTGTTTTCTGCGAAAGAAGATTTTCTGAAACGACCTCCTGACCGGAGGTCGTTTTTTTTGATTCAACAGGGTTGATTCGGCAGACAGACCCTGTTGATTCGTTTCGCGATATGATCCATCACCAAACGCTCGTCGGCCTGCTGCGCGAAATTCAATCGACGCCGACTGCTCCGTTTCATGAATATCACGTCGCACGGGCGATTCGGAGACGCCTCAAAGGCCTGAAAAACGTTTCCGTGACGGAGGACGGGTTTGGCAACCTCATCGCCGAATACAAGAAGGGCCGTTCAAAACCGCATCTTGCGTTCGCGGCTCATATGGATCACCCGGGCTGGGTCCGAACAAAAGCTGGCGGCGAGGAATTTCTCGGTGGTGTTCCGAAGAAACGCCTGAAATCTCATC
>JABDJT010000024.1 GCA_013003335.1 Verrucomicrobiales bacterium
GTACCGGACTGGCAGCATTCGGCCCCCAGATGTGTTCATAGTCCGTACCGAGATTGCGGTTCCATTTTTCGTTTCCATCCAAATCGTAGGCATGCAGGCCGGCGTTTCCGTGCCAGGCAAAAACGAGTTTTCCGTCTGAAACGGGGGAGGCGGCACAATACGGATTCGTCCGGTGGGTGGTGTCCTGCTTGCCGTAATCGACTGCTTTCTCCCACAGCAGGGCACCGTTTTCCGCTGAAAAGCAGAGGAGCGATCGGGTTTTTCCGCTGTCGGTGGCTTGAGTCAATAATACCTTTCCGTCCACAACAATAGGTGACGAATTCCCCGGGCCCGGGAGATCAATTTTCCACTTCAGGTTTTTCGTGGCTGACCACTCCGTTGGATATTTTGCATCGTTCGGAAGTTTCCCGTTTCCGTCAGGCCCGCGCCAGGATGGCCAGTCGCTTGCCGCAGCAGTTCCGATGAAGGCGAGAAGGAGAAGAGGAGATATTTTCATGGAAACGAATGAACAGGGTTGGTTCACCGATTGAACCCTGTTGGTTCGTTTTTGGCTTTCCCCTGATTGCGTGACGGCTGTTCAAGCAGCCTTGTTCAGGCTGCGAAGTGTATAGAGGCGGATCATCGTTTGCTTCGGGCCCGGCTGAAAATCCCCGACTTCGATAAACGGAAAGTCATCCGAGATCTTTTCGCAGGTGGCTTCTGAAAAGAGGGCACTGGTCTGGTAGGTGCGATTGAGATCCCCAATGACGGAAGCAATTTTCATCGATTTTCCGAGGACGGTAAACTCCACACGGTGATCGCTCCCGATGTTTCCAAAGATAGCGTCTCCCGTGTGAACACCGATGTGGAGCTGGAATGCGTCCTGCCCGCAAAGTCCCCATTTTTTGTTCAGCTTCTCGTTCTCCGCGAGCAATTCAGCAGCGGCATTAACAGCCAATGTTTCCTGGTCATCATCTCCTCCGAGGGCACCGAAAACAGCAGACAGTCCGTCTCCGGGGAGTCGGTCAATTGTTCCCTTATGTTTAAATATGACGCTGACGAGGCTGTCGAAGTAGGAATTGAGCAATTCAACGAGAGCTCCGGGGGACAGGACTTCAGTCAGTTGCTCGAGGTTCTTGATTTCGCATAGCAGGATCGTCATTTTCTTTCGGGAACCGCGAAACGTCGGGAATTCTCCCTCCTGGATCAGGTCTTTTACCGCATCCTGAGAGACATAACGGGAAAGGGCTCCTTTGAGGGCGTCTCGTTCGAGCAGTGATTTCGACATCTTATTGAGTGCCCGATTAATTTCGCCAAATTCGTCCCTGCGAGTTTCATCCATACGATGCTCCAGGTGACCTCGTCCGATTTTTGAGACTCCTGCAGCGATATCCCGGAGAGGCTTCGAAATTTTACGGGCGAGTAAGATAGATAAAATGACTGCTAATACCAGGGCCACCGCCAATCCTCCGAGATTGGCAATGAGAATTCGGTTTTTCTCAGCAATGATGTCGTCCGCTTTGAAATCCACTCCCAGCACGGCGACTGGTTCACCTTCGGAATTTAAAATTGGTGCATTTGCTGACAACCAGACCCCGAATTCATCTTTGGTGAAGGAATTTTCCGCGTAAGAGTCTCCGAGCCTTAGTGGTTCCTCGTCTGCATCAGTCCCGAGTGTTTCCCACTCCGTCTCGTCTCCGACTCCTGACTTGTCGTCTCCGGGTTCTTCGGCATCGACGACGTAAATCCACTTATCGGGGTCTTCGGCGACCCGCCGCATTGTGTAAATGAATGCGACGTGCACATCATTTCTGCGATTGGCATCCCGGATTCTTCGGAGTTCTTTCTCGATTTGGCGATAGGCTTCGGTTTCTTCATCCCCGGGGTTTTGAATTTGTTCGTGGAGATCCCCGTCTACCTGTGCCGCTGCACTGACCGCGATACTCAGCGCATTGGATCGGATGTGGTTCCTGGCCGTTTTCTGGGAGTGGTGGATGGAAATTGTAGAAAGGAGAGCTGCCGTGACGACGGATAACCCCAGAAATGCGATCAACAATTTGGTCTTGAAGTTCAGATTGTTCATTGAACAGGGGAGCGGCGATCATTGTGGCGGATAGAAGTCGATAATCAAGGCTGTTTCCATATTCAGGTCTCACTAAGTCAGTTAATACAGAGGGAATGTGAATTGAATGTGAATCGGAGTTGCACATCTGATTCGATTCAGTGTTAGAATCCCGACCATCATGCTGAATTGGATTTGGTTCGGGCTCATTGCAATTGGCGTTCTCGTCGGCGGAATTTTTGGCCGGCTGGGGGGGGATGGTGGAGTGGTGGAATCCGCTTTCGACATGGCTGAGGTCGCCGTGATGGGAATTATTCTGCCCCTGATGGGATTCTGGATGATGTGGCTCGGTTTCATGCGATTGGCCGAGAAGGCGGGCCTGATCGCTGTTCTCGCCCGCATCCTCGGGCCGGTTTTGCGACTGTTGTTTCCTGACGTTCCGAAGGAGCATCCGGCGATGGGAGCCATCATCATGAACATGTCTGCCAATATTCTCGGCCTCGGGAATTCAGCCACGCCGTTCGGGTTGAAAGCGATGCAGCATCTTGAGGAACTGAATCCCCACCGAGGTACGGCTACGAATGCAATGTGCACATTCCTGGCGATCAACACCAGTTCGGTCACCTTGATCCCCGCTACCGCAATTGGACTGCTCAGCGTGAACGGCATGTCCAATCCCTATGCCATCGTCGGAACGGCGATCGGGGCAACCCTTTGCTCGACCATGGTGGCGATCATGGCCGTGAAGTTCTTTGAAAAACTGCCTTTTTTCCGCATCCGTGAATCCGATTCAGAGCCGGAAGTCGGGGATAACCCGGAAGATGAAGCTTCTCCCGTTTCAGAAACGGAGAACACGCTTTTGACACCCCCGCGAAAAGCGATGGCGATCGTAATGATTGCAGTGGTTTGCGTGATCGGGTGGTTCGAATTCCAGCCACAGCACCGCGAAGCCTTTCTCGATGCTGTTGGGCTGGATGGGCTTGTTGAGTCGACGACTCCTTCCGCAGAGGAAAATGAAGAGGGAAGCGAGCCGGAGACCAGCGGTGAGGAAGCCGATGAAGGTCCGGTTTCCGAACAAGAATTGGAGCCGATTTGGCTTCGTGGGCTGAACGCCGTATCCGTGATCGCCATTCCGTTTGTGTTTCTCTTTTTCACCGGATTTGCCGTTTTGAAAAAGGTGAATGTGTACGAAGAATTCGTCGAGGGCGCCAAAGAAGGCTGGAACGTTGCCAAACGAGTCATGCCCTATCTTGTCGCCATGTTGGTTGGCCTCGGGGTATTTCGCGCGTCAGGGGCTCTGCAATTGCTCCAGCGTGGCCTGGAGCCGATCTTGAAGCCGTTGGGTTTCGATCCGGAGCTGCTTCCGATGGCCCTGATTCGTCCGCTTTCCGGGGGGGGAAGCCAGGGCGTGCTGGCGGAGATTGTGTCCAATCCTGATATCACGGATCAGGTCAAATATACCGCCGCCACGATGTTCGGCTCGACCGAAACGACGTTTTACGTGCTGGCCGTTTATTTCGGGTCCGTGGCGATTCGAAAAACCCGGCATGCGCTCGCTGCCGGATTGTGCGCAGACCTGGCGGGCGTGATTGCTGCTGTCGCGATCTGTAAACTTGTTTTTGCGGCGTGAAACCCTCGCATCGACTGAAAAGGCGACTTGCACCCAATCGGTTTCGATAGTTCTTTCCGACCCGTTTTTAGAAATCCAAACGACCTCAAACCGATGAAAAACCTTCTCGCAGCTGCCACTCTTTTTGCCGTCGGCAATTTCGCCCATGGACAGGACCCCACGCCGCTTTTCCAGGCAGGTGACAACGATTTTGGCATGTATCGCTTCCCGGGAATCGTGCTGACTCCTTCCGGAAATCTCATCGCATTTGCCGAAGGCCGATCGGATCCGAACATGCGCTGGAGCGATGTCCGCCCGTTCATCCGTGTCTCCACCGACCAGGGAAAAACATGGTCCGACGCCAGGCAATTCGCTGACAAGCCCGCCGACGCGGAACAGCAGAAACTGCTGGTCGAGCGCGGAGTTGCGGAAGAAGGAAAAATCGGTGTCCACAACCTGACTGCGATCGCCGACAAAGACGGAGCTGTTCACTGGGTGTATTGCGTCGAATACAACCGGGCGTTTTACGTGAAAACCAACGACAAGGGCGAAAATGCAACCGATCCCGTCGAAATCACCGATGTGTTCAACAAATTCAAAGACGAAGTCGATTGGAAATTTTTCGGGGTTGGACCCGGGCACGGCGTTCAGCTCAAGGACACCGGCCGTCTCGTATACAGCTGCTGGATTTCCGACGGCTCGCAAGGGGTAGGGCTCCAAAACGCAGCCGTTTCCACGATCTACTCCGATGATGGCGGCAAAACCTGGAATCGGGGTGAAATCGTTGCCAAACAGGTCGGTTTGAATACCAAGACCGGGACGGAATTGGAAATGCCGAGCGAAGCCTCGATTGCTCAAGCAAAAGACGGCACGGTGATTTTGAATATCCGGAACAAAGCCCTCAAAGGACAGCGTGCGCAATCGACCGGCAAGGACGGTGCAACCGGCTGGAGCGAGGTCGCGTTTGTCGACGGTTTGCTTGAGCCCATTTGCCAGGGAAGCCTGACCTCCGGCGGCGATGTGGTCATTTTCGCGAACCCGAATAACATGATTATGCGAAAATCACTGACAGCTTTTGTCAGCTCCGACAACGGCGCGACCTATCCTAAAAAATTCGTGTTGGAAGAGGGAATCGCCGGCTATTCCGATCTCGCTACCGACGGCGAGACGGTCTACGTCATTTACGAAAAAGGAGCCCTCGGTTCCGCGAACGATCCCGAAGCCGTCGTCTTCCGGGCGTTCAAGGTCAGCGACGCGAAGTGAGGTGGAAAAACGATTCAACAGGTCGGTTTGCCGAACCAATTGACGACACTTCGTTCCGTCTTTCTTGACGGTGCCCGAATCTGTTCATTCGAATTCTTTTTCCAACGCGTCGAGTTGGCGCGTGATGCGATCCTTCCGGGCCGGGGGACGCGCTTTCTCGAGTTGCTCGCGCATTTGCCGGTATTCTTCAAAGGATTCGGTTTTCGCCGGCGCGGCTGTCGCTTCGTAATAATTCATATAATCGGCCACTCGCTCCATCGTTTTGTCGATTTGAAAGCGCAGGCGTTCGAGTTCTTTCAGTTCATCACTGATTCCCGCGGTTTTTCCTGCGATCAATGTCTGCACCACACGCTCGTACCGGCCGATCAATGGACGATAGATCGGAAATCCGCGTGATTCGAGATTGCGAAGGTTGGCTTCAGTTTCGCGAAGGGCATCTCCGGCATCAGGCCGATCCAGGAACTGCCCGAACCGGGTCAGCGGAATGGCTGTGGCTCCACTGTTTTCCTGTTTGCCTGCTGCATTTAACCATTTCATGAGGATCCCGCGTTTTTTTTCTTCCGGAGGCGGCCCTCCGAATCGCACGAGCAACGATTCATCAATCGCCTGTTGGGTCTCTTCGACCGTGTAAAATTCAAAGGCTGTTTTCTCTGCCATCGCCGCGATTTGAAGGGCCCACCATTTCCCGACCGCTTCCCGACTGCCCCGCAATTCCGGGAAATACGTTTTCAGAATCGCGTCGGGATCGCGGTCCGGGGCGGGGTTCTGCTGATGCTCGGTTAAATTTCGGATCAGGTTCAAAAAACTCTCCGGGCCTTCGGGTTGCTCCAGGAGCGATCGAACCAATGCAGAGGAGGAGGCTTTGAAAAGCTCCAGGCTCATGGGGTCGAGGCGCCCGGCACCGGTTTGCTCGAGAATCTTCCGGGGACTCATGATATTGCCGCTTTTCAGAATCCCCGCGAACAGCTCACTGGGGTTTCCGGAATGCTTGTGCTCGAGGTGTTCATAAATCCCAAATACCAGCCAGTCCGGGACGAAAATTCGAGTGCCTTTGAATGAATCGGGATCCCGATAGTAGGGGCGAAGCATTTCGTGGTGAATGAGCAAACGAATGAGTTCCCGCTTGAAGTTGGCACCGGTGAACCCTTCGTGAAGGGTCGCTTTCAGATTCAACACGAAAACCTGGTCCGGTCGCAGGGTAATCTCCCGCCTCAAGTCCGGACCGGCGAGCACGTCTGCCGGGGCCCCTTCGATCACGACCTCGATTGGGAACAGCCATTCATCCCTGGGAATCCCAAACTCCATCAGGAAACCGGTTCGAATCGCCTCGGCTTCGGAGGTAAAGGCTGCCCGAACAAATGGCTCGCGAGCGGAAACGGCGATTTGCGGGCGTCGTTGAGGAACCAGCGTCTCACCATTGGTTGTGCTGGTTCGGGCTCCTTCGAACCCGGTTTTTGCACCGCTGGAATTCACCGCAGCAGAAGGAGCCGGAGGGCCGTTTTGCAATGGCGGAGTGGGCGGATCGACCTGCTGAGCCGCCAGGATAAAAGGCGGAACTGCCAGGAAAATTCCATACCAGGACGCCCGCCAATCAGTCCGCCAGATCTGTCGTTCTCGATTCAAAACCGCTGCCACTGTAACACAAACGAGCCCCGTCCGGTAATCCGAACGAGGCCCGCTTTTTGCCGTTACACACACTTACTGTATACCACTCACTTCACCGCGATGGTTCGCGGCTTAGCCAGGTCACTGGTCGGCAGGTGCAGGTTGAGCACGCCGTCCGTGAGCTTGGCAGAGATCTTCTCGGTGTCGATTGTCTCAGCGATCCGGAGTTGCAGGTGGTAGTCCTGCGGCACTGCGTGGTAGTTCAACGGGCGCCAGCTTTCCGGAACAGAGTCGGTTCGTTCGCCGCGAACATCGAGGAGGCCATCCTCGAAGGAAATTACGATGTTTTCGCGTTTTACGCCGGGCATTTCAATCCAAACACCCCAGGCGTCTTCGCCTTCGAGTTGGCGCACCTTGTAGTGCGGCTTAACGGGCCGGGCCGACATTTCGACCGGCCGGGCCACGGAACCGTTATCGTTCGACTTCGTTTCCGATTGAGATTTTAGTTCATCTTTCACTTTCATGGAGTTACGTCCTTTCTTTGAATTTGGATGAGGTTGGAGATTAGCTGACCTTGATCGTACGGGGCTTCCGCTCTTCCAGCTTCGGCATCGTGACGGTCAGGATTCCGTCTTCCAGCTTCGCGGAGACGCCTTCCGGGTCGATTCCTTCGGGAACGCTGATGGAGCGCTCGAATGAGAAGGACGACTGCGATTCATCCTCTTTGGAATCCGATTCCCGGGAAACGGACAGCTCCAGCTGGTTGCCGTTCAGGTCAACGTGCAGGTCGTCCCGCTTGATTCCGGGAAGTTCGAACCGCGCATAAAAGTGCTCGTCATCTTCGAACAACTGCGCGTCCGACTGAGCTTGATCGACGAATTCTCCGAAATCGAATGGAAATCGACTCAGTCGATTTGCCAGGTCGAAAAGCGGAGAATAGCCAAGTCCGCTCAACGAATGTTGGGGTTGATGGTTGTGATATCGCATGAGTTTCATCGTCTTTATTGGTTTATTTGGGTTATGTATGGTTGATTATCGATTCCGCTTGGAATCACTTTTGACCGTTTCAGATGCAAGTGCCGTGCCAGATGATACGATATTCAGTTTAACAATTGAATGTAAGTGAGTTACGATCCGTTAACCGGTGTTCGGCGCGCCTGTTTTTGAGACATTATGGCGCAACTGAAGGGGAAAGTGACGCGGCGGTTTGGGCCAATATGACACGGTAGGGTGCGGGGTAAAGGAGGGGTCCCTCGTAATCCGCCGCATCGGTGGTCAATCCAGCAGGGGCTGTTCGGCGAACCGACCCAATTGCCTCATTTTATGGAGGGGGCGGCGTCCCAACGAGGCGGCGCAAATCCGAAATATCCTGGTCGAGCATCGAATTTTTCGCAGGCTGAAATACTTCGCCAAGATCCGCCACCGCTTTTGCGGCCAACTCCCGCCGACCCGCTTCGAGGCAACGTTCCACGAACGGCTGCACCAGGTTGTAGAACAAATGCCCGCCGGAATCCCGTTTGAACTTGGTCAGCTGCCGCTCGCATTCCTTCGATGCCAGATCCCAGTCCCCGCGATCCATGTGAAGAAAGATCATTTCAGCCGCGACTTTGATCGCCAAATCGAAACGCTCCGACTTGTTTTGCTGGATAATCTCAGCTTCCAGGCGTTCCGCCGCCCGATCGTCGCCCTCGGCCCGCAGCAACTGCAGAAGGGAAACCTGCCCGCGCGTTCGCATGTCCACTTCTCCCTGGAAATTCGTGATCCACATCCGCCAGAACCGTTCTTTGACCTCCCGGGTCGCCCTTGGGTGATCCTTCAAAAACTCCGCTTCCAGTTCCCAGGTTGAAAACCAGCGCGGCACGAATTTTCGCGCGTGACGCAGCAGGCCCCCATAAAAATCCGCATCCGGATTCATTTCCGCCCAGCGCAGGGTCAGCTGCATTCCTTCATAACGATCGTTGGAAACCTGTTCCTGCGTCAGAAAACGAAACTGCGCGTCCGTAACCCGTCGCCAGGTCTGCGGATCATAGGCCACACCCACCGGATATTTTTCCCCCCGGTATTTTGCGACGTCCAGTTCCCACCTCCCCGGCGCGCTCATAAATCCAACCCAGGCATGTCCACCGGATCGCCCCTGGCCGAGAAAAAACAGGCTGGGAATCCCTTTCGCCTTTGCCGTTTGCGATACGAAAAACGCCTGGTCCGCACAGATCCCGCCGCGTTTTCCAATCTCGAACAGGTGGTAATTCTCGCCGTGCGGCCACAGAAAATCACCCCGCTGTGCCCGGGGGAAATCATATTTCACTGCCGGGTACAGTTCGGCCAGCTGCCCGATCCCGTTGATTTTCACCTGCTGCGCGTATCGAAATTCGGTCAATTCCAGCGGGGAATCGACCGCGTAGGTCAAATCACGCACGCTCAATTTTTTCGGGTCGAGGTAAATTTGCCGCGCTTTCAGCGATTCGAGGAAAAACTCAAACCGGTCTTCGACGGGATGATTAGCGATTTTCATCCATTCCTGCTTCGCAAACGGATGGGGCCATGATTCCGGGAAAGGCTGATCGAAAACGACCGCGTATGCCACCGCCAGCGTCGGCAACTGCCCGACCACATCCGGGTGAGCCACCGCGATCCGCATCAAAACATCCAGCGCCTTTTCGCCGTTGTCCCGCGAATCGAGCGAACTCGCCAGCAAGCGCGGGATTTCGCCTCCCAGGCTGAGCTGGCGAAACATATCGAGCGTTTCCGGTTTCGACCAAAACGGGTCCGCGTCGAATGTTTCCGATGGAAACAACTCGATCCAGTTCAGGTGAATCATCCACCCCCGGAAATGTTTGTTCTCAAAAACCTTGTCGAGGCCATATTGCTCCTGCGCGGCCAAAAGAGCGGCCTGCAATCGCGGTCCGGCCGAGATCCAGGAATCCGGGTCCGGGTGAACCTCCCACCACTCGATCAGATTCTGCTGCGTCCAGGTTGAAAGCCGTGGCGTATCTGCTGTCTCCGGTTTTTCCTGGCCCAAAATGGCACCGGCGCAAAAAAGGAAAAAAACGAACCAACAGGGTCTGTTCGCCAAACCGACCCTGTTCGTTCGTTTTTTCATCGCCGGCAAGCCTACCGTCAAAACCCGTTTGGCAGAATCGTTTTTTGCCGCACATTCCGATCCACAGTCATGCGCATCATTCGTCACACGCAGAAAAATTTCGCATCCGCCATCGCGAAACTGAACCGCCGCGCCACGCCTCCGGCCGGGGTGGAAAAAATTGTGTCGAATGTGCTGGCGAATGTCGAAAAAAACGGCGACAAGGCGTTGCTCGAACTGACCAAAAAATTCGACGGCGCGGATTTCAAATCGGCCGGAAAACTGCGAGTCACGGACGCGGAATTGGCGGCTGCCGAAAAATCGGTCGATTCGAAGACAAAACGCGCGATTGCTGCTTCGCAGAAAAATGTGATCGCTTTCGCAAAGAAAAGTCTGCGGAAAAACTGGTCTGGAAAAAATGCACAGGGCGCGTTGGTCGGGGAAATGTATCAGCCGTTCGAGCGAGTCGGAATTTATGTTCCCGGCGGAACGGCGCCGCTCGTATCGACCTCGAATATGACCGTCTGTCTCGCTGCTGCGGCGGGTTGTCCGGAAATCGTCGTTACGACTCCGCCCGGGAAAGACGGCACGCTGAACCCAGCCTTGCTCTACGCCCTCAAAACAGCTGGCGCGACGGAAATCTACAAACTGGGCGGCGCCCAGGCCATTGCTGCGCTTGGGTTCGGAACGAGGACGATCGAACCTGTCTTGAAAGTCTACGGGCCTGGAAACTCGTTTGTGGTCGAGGCCAAACGTCAAATGTTCGGTGTGATGGCCGTGGATTTGCTGCCCGGACCGAGCGAAGTCGTGGTGCTCGCCGATTCCAGCGGCAAAGCTGAATTCATCGCTGCCGACATGCTGGCGCAGGCCGAACACGGACCCGACAGCGTGATGGGATTCATCACGGATTCAGAAAAGCTGCTCGACGACGTGCAGACGGCAGTGAGGCGCCAGATCAAGACGCTAAGCCGGCAGGATCAGTTGAAAGG
>JABDJT010000036.1 GCA_013003335.1 Verrucomicrobiales bacterium
TACGAATCCTGGTATGTCGGAAAGTGGCACACGAGCGGCCGACCGACCTCCCGCGGGTTCAACGATGTGGCTGGTTTGTTTTCCAGCGGCGGCGGAAAATTCTGGAAGGAAGGCCAGCGGGACTGGAAAAATTTCCCAATCACGGGCTATCGCGGCTGGATTTTCCAAAGTGCCGACGGGAAACAGAAATACCCGGAGATGGGCGTCGGCGTGACGCCGGACATCAGTGAAAAATTTGCAGATGCGGCGATCACGTTGCTGGAACGGAAGCCGGACAAACCATGGTTTTGCTGCGTAAACTTCACCGCGCCCCACGACCCGCTTTTCATTCCGCCGGGGTTGGGGGGGAAATACAAAAACGAGGACATGCCGGTGCCGGAGAATTTCCTGCCGGAGCATCCGTTCGATCACGGAAACTTTTCGGGCAGGGACGAGGCGTTGCTCGACTGGCCCCGGACGAAGGAAGCGGTCCAGGATTTGCTGCGCGTTTACTACGCGGTGATCGACGACATGGACGCGCAGATCGGGCGGATCCTCGAAACGCTCGAAAAAACCGGACAGTTGAAAAACACCATTGTGATTTTTTCGAGCGACCACGGGATGGGCTGCGGGAGTCACGGGTTACGCGGAAAGCAGAGCCAATACGAACACACCATCAACGTGCCCTTCGTGATCGCCGGGCCGGGGATCGAGCCGGGCAGCAAATCAGACGCGCAGATTTATCTTCGCGAACTTTACCCGACGACCTGCGACCTGGTCGGTGCGGAAATTCCGGGCGCGGTCACCGCGAAGAGTTTCGCGCCGGTTTTGCGTGGGGAAACCGACAAACATCACGCCGACATTTTCGGCTATTTCACCGACACGCAGCGGATGGTCCGAACCGATGATGGCTGGAAATTGATTCATTATCCGAAGGCGGAACGCTGGCAGCTTTTCGATCTGAACACCGACCCGCACGAGCTGAAAAATCTCGCCGACGATCCAGCGATGGCCGAAAAACGAAAATCGATCGCGGCAAAATTGGCAGCGTGGCAGAAGGAAACGGGCGATCCGATTCTGGAAAAAACAGAATAGGATCACGCTAAAATATCCTTCACCACGTGCGCTTCCTCGACGCCGGTGAGCCGCTGCTCCAGCCCCTGGAACGGGTAGCTGAACCGGCTGTGATCAATTCCCATTTGCTGCAGGATCGTGGCATTCAGGTCATTCAGGTGCACCGGATTTTCGGTGATGTTGTAGCTGAAATCGTCCGTCTCACCGTAGGTGACTCCGGATTTCACGCCTGCCCCGGCCATCCACATGCAGAAATTTCGCGGGTGATGATCGCGGCCGTAATCGTCCCGTTTCAAGCCTCCCTGGCAATAAACCGTCCGGCCGAATTCGCCGCCGAACACGACGAGCGTGTCTTCAAGCAGACCGCGCAATTTCAGGTCCTTGATCAGGGCAGCGGTGGGCTGATCAACCTCTTTACACTGCCCCCGGATCAGCTTCGGCAGGCGGTTGTGCTGGTCCCAGCCGCGATGCAAAATCTGCACGACACGCGTTCCGCGTTCGATCAGGCGGCGGGCCAAAATCGCGCTCTGCGCGTAGGAACCGGGCCGGGTGACGTCGGGCCCGTACATTTCCATCGTCGCTTTGCTCTCGCCGGAAAGATCGGTCAACTCCGGCACGCTCGACTGCATGCGGAACGCCATTTCGTACTGCGCGATTCGCGTCTGCGTTTCCGGATCGCCGTATCGTTCGTGACTTTTCTGATTCAGCCTGTTCAGCGCATCGAGCATCGTGCGGCGGTCATTCGAATTCACGCCGGGCGGATTTTTCACAAACAAGACCGGGTCGCCCTGGCCGCGAAGCGCGACGCCGTCGTATCGCGTCGGCAAAAATCCGCTGCTCCACATTCGGGTGAACAGCGCCTGGGCCTGGCTTTCTTTGGGAAATGTCGGAGTGAACACGACGAAGGCCGGCAGATCGTTGCTTTCCGATCCGAGACCGTAGCTGAGCCACGACCCGAGGCTCGGCTTGCCCGGCACCTCGCTACCCGTCATCACAAATGTGCAGGCCGGATCGTGATTAATCGCCTCGGTGTGCACCGATTTGATCATCGCGATGTCGTCTGCGATTTCCTGCATGTGCGGAACGAGCTCGCTCATCATCATCCCGTTCTCGCCGCAGGGCTTGAATTTGAACATGCTTGGCGCAACGGGGAATCGCGCCTGGCCGCTCGTCATCGTGGTGATCCGCTGATTGTTCCGCACCGAATCCGGCAAATCTTTGTCGAAATATTTTTCCAACTGCGGCTTGTGATCGAACAAGTCGATCTGCGATGGCGCACCGTTCATGTGCAGGTAAATCAGGCGCTTCGCCTTTGGCGCAAAATGCGGAAAACCAGGGAGTGGTTGGTGAACCTGCCCGCCCGGAATGGAATTCGAAAACGCCTGCTTTCCACCCGTCAACGTGGCCAGCGCAAGACCGCCAACCTTCAGGCCGGCCCCTTCAAAAAATCGTCGGCGGGTGATCTGATTGTGATATTCGAGAGCGGGATTCATTTTAGCGAGAGGCGAAAAGCGGAATTTCAGAGAAACCAATTTTTCAATCGAACAGGGTCTGTCTGCCAAACCAACCCTGTTGGATCGTTCGTTAGTTTTTGTTCACGACTTCATCGAGGTTCAATATCAAATTGGCGACCAAGGTGTAGGCAGCGAGGTCGGATTTGTTCAAAGATTCGTCGGGTTTGCTTTCGCCGTAATGGATTAATTCGGTCGCGGCTTTTTCATCGGAAGCGTAGCGATTCCGATGCTGCTCAAACGCGTTTTGCGCGATCTCGATTTCCTCGGCTTCCGGCTCGCGAGCCGTCGCGACGCGCCAGGCCCAGGCGATTTTTTTATCCGGTGTGTCGCCGCCTTCGAGCATCATTCGCTGGGCGAAATTCCGTGCCGCCTCGACGTGCTGGATGTCGTTCATGAGCTGGAGCGCCTGCATAGGCGTGTTGCTCCGACCGCGGGCAGTGCAGCTCTGTTCGCGGTTTGGCGCATCAAAGCTGGCCATGAATGGCGGAGGCGCGGTCCGTTTCAAAAAGGTGTACAAACTGCGTCGATAGAGGGCGTCGCCAGTTCCCTGCTTGTAAACTTTGGTGTTGCTGCCGCCGAAGGCGACCGGCTCCCAGATGTTCGGCGGTTGGTAGGGATTGACACCTTTGCCGCCAATTGCAGGCACTAACAAACCGCTAATCTTCAGGGCCTGATCCCGCACAATTTCCGCGTCGAGCCGGAACCGGGGGCCACGGGCGAGCAGCCGGTTTTCCGGATCGAGTTCGATGAGTTCGGGCGAAACGGCAGAGTGCTGGCGATAGGCCCGGCTGGTGACGAGCCGTTTCACAAATTTCTTCATATCCCAGCCATCCGTCTCCGAAAAAGTCACCGCGAGCCAGTCGAGCAATTCCGGATGACTCGGCACTTCGCCCTGCGATCCGAAATCGGCGCTGGTTTTCACGAGACCGGTTCCGAAAAACTGCTGCCAGAATCGATTCACCGCGACGCGAGCAGTGAGGGGATGTTCGCCACTGACCAGCCAGTTTGCGAAGTCGAGGCGATTGTAATCGCGATCTTCCCTCCTGCCGAGCGGCGGCAAAAAGGAGGGAACGCCGCGCGAAACTTTCTCGCCGGGCTTGTCGTAGGCACCGCGAATCATCACGAAGCTCTCCCGGGGCTCCGGCAAATCGGCCATCACGAACGTGATCGGAGCATCTTTTTCGATCTTCGTTTTTTCCGCCGCGTAAGGCGCTTTTTCCGCTTCGAGCGGGTCGAGAGATTCCCGGGCACCGGCGTAAAATTTCTTCAGCCAGAATTCGTGAACGCGCTTTGCTTCCGCCTCGGTCCACTTCTCCGGCTGCTTTCCGCGGACGAGCTGGCGCAGGCCTTCGGGCAGATCGTTGTTCCGCTTTCCAGCGTTCGCTTTTTTCCAGGCTGCCCACGACCAGGTGGGATCGGTCGATGGATTCACGGTCGATTCCACGCCGAGGCGGTCCCACGTCACCGTGCCTCCAAACTGGGTGAAGGCGTATCCTGTGACCTTCATACCGGGATTCAGGCCGACGGTTTTCGCATCGAACTCCAGCCGGATCCACTCTCCTGCCTCCGGCAAATCACCGATTCGGCGGTTCTCGTTCGTCCCGGGTTTGCCGAATCCAATTTTTCCCTGCGTCCCCCACGTCGCCCGGTTTTTCCACGTGTTGGTGTGAAACTGGACCATGATTTGCTCAGGCACGTCGTTCGGATCGAGAAAACAATGCACGAAAAATTTCCCGTCCTTCGGCACGGTGAAGGTCGCGCCGCCGCTGAAAAAATCCTGCGCTCCGCCCTTCGCGGTTCGTTTCAAAGCCGCGCCGCCACTGAACACCTCCCCGTTTTTCTTCGTCACAATTTGAAGCGGATTCCCGGTCGATTGCGGATTCGTCCCTGTCGGAAACGCGTCCTCAAACCAAACCGTCTCCACTTTTTTCGCTGTCGGAAGCGGGCTTTGCTCCGCCGGATCGGTGTAATCGATTTTTGAAACCGCCTCGTCAATTTTCGTATCCACCGCGGCAATTTTCGCGTCCAGCTCCTTCAATTTCGCTTCTTCCTCCGGCGTGGTGAGCTTCAAAATTGGCGGCGTATCGATTTTGTTTCCATCCATCGCCGGGTCGGCTGCGCTGTGAAAAAACGCGTACATCGAATAGAATTCCTTCGTGGAGAGCGGATCGAATTTGTGATCGTGACAGACCGCACAGCCCGCCGTGAGCCCCATCCAGACTTCCACCGCCGTCGCCGTCCGGTCGACGGCGTATCGGTAAATCCACTCCTCGTTGATGCTGCCTCCTTCGCTCGTGGTGACGTTGCAGCGGTTGAAGCCGGAGGCGATCAGCTGATCCCGCGTCGGGTTTTCAAGCAGGTCGCCGGCCAGCTGCCAGCGGGTAAAATCGTCAAACGACACATTTTCGTTCAATGCCCGGACAACCCAGTCGCGATACGGCCACATGGATCGCTCGTTGTCGAGATGCAGCCCGTGGGTGTCGGCGTATCGCGCGAGATCGAGCCAGTAACGGGCCATGTGCTCGCCGTAGGTTGGGCGCGATTGCAGTTCCTCGACCAGTTTTTCGTACGCATCCGGCGACTGGTCCGCGAGAAATTTTTCCACCTCTGCCAGCGTTGGCGGCAGGCCGACCAGGTCGAGCGTCACCCGCCGAATCAGCGTTTCCTTTTCCGCTTCGCGGGAAAATTCGAGGCCTTCTTTCCTCAAACGTCGCTCGAGAAAAAAGTCGATCGAATCGCCTTCGCCCGGTTTTTGGGGAGCAACGAAGGACCAGTGTTTCTCGTATTTCGCGCCCTGCTCAACCCACTTTTCCAGCGTGGCTTTCTCCGTGTCAGTTAGCGTTTTCTTGTGCTCCGGCGGCGGCATCACTTCGTCCGGATCAGTCGAAAAAACCCGCGCGAGAAGTTCGTCCATGTCCGCACCCGGTTCGTCGAGCCGCAGATCCGCCTTCCGCTCCTTTTCGTCGAAACCGTGGCACGCGAAGCAGTTGTCCGACAGGATCGGGCGCACGTCGCGGTTGAAGGTCACTGTGCCGTTGTCCGCCATAATTCCGGTGGCGGTGGTGGCAAAAATCAAGAGAAAAAACAAAAACCGGTCGGTCATCATCTTGAAACAGGATACACTCCGAAAAATCCCATTCCATTACGGGTTAAAGGTGGGATCAGCGTTTCTTGGGAGGCTGCCAGTTCGGATTAGGCTCGTGCCCTTTTTCCATGAAAGCTTTCGCCGTCGCCACAATTTCCGGGTTTTCCGCCGCGACGTTGTTTTCCTCCCCAATATCTTCCGCGAGATTGAACAACTCGATTTCACCGGTGAAAATCGGACGGCGGATGGCTTTCCAGTCTCCAAAGCGGACGGCCTGCTTGCTGCCCCGTTCGTAAAACTCCCAGTAGAGGTAGTCTTTCTTTTTCTGCTCCGATTCCTTCCCGAGCAGGGTAGGCAGAAAGCTGACGGAAGTAGCCTCTTCCGGCACGGGTTGCCCGGCCAAATCACAGGCAGTCGCCATGAAGTCGGCGAAAGATGCTGGATGACCGGAATCCGAGCCGGGGGCGATTTTCCCGGGCCACCAGGCGATCGTCGGGACGCGGATGCCGCCTTCGGTCAGGTCGCGTTTCATTCCGCGCAGAGGGCCGTTCGCGTCGAAAAATTCGGGGTCGTTGCCTCCCTCTTTGTGGTGGCCGTTGTCCGACGAAAACATCACAAGCGTGTTTTCGCCGATGCCCTGGTCACGCAATTTGGCCAGGATTCGACCGACATCTCCATCCATCCGCGTGATCATCGCGGCCTGGCCCTTATCCGGATCGGGCCAGTCTTTCTCCGCGTAGATTCCGTATCCCGGGACTTCCTGACCGTCTCCGGTTCCACGGGTTCCCTCATTGTTGGCGTGAGGAATCGTCAGCGCGATGTAGAGAAAAAACGGCTCAGACGCTCCGGCCTGCTGGTCGAGCCATTTCATGGCCTCGGTCACGATCAGGTCGTGCGAGTATTCCAGCCGCCCCTCCGGAGTGGCCCAGCCGGCACCGTCATCGGGGTAATTCTTCTCCTTCTTCAGCGCAATCCATTCCGGATCCGACACATTTTTCAAAGGGACCCGCTCGTGGTTCCGAACCAGGAACTCGGGATAAAAATTGTGGGCATGACGCTGATTCAGGTAGCCGAAAAAAGCGTCGAATCCCTGCCGGTTCGGATGGCCGGTGGATCCGAGTTCTCCGAGACCCCATTTCCCCATCAGTGCGGTGGCGTATCCGGCCTGCTTGAGCACTTCCGCCACGGTCACGTCCTTCTCGCGCAGGGTCTGGGCGTCAGTATTCCGGGAATTCCCCCGCACCCAGCAGCGACCGGTGTGCTGGCCGGTCATCAAAACGCAGCGGGACGGAGCACAAACCGTCGACCCGGCATAAAAATCAGTCAATTTCATGCCCTCGGCGGCCATCCGATCGAGTTCAGGCGTTTGGATTTTATTCTGCCCGAAGCAGCCCAGATCACCATACCCCAGGTCATCGGCCAGGATGAAGATCAGATTCGGTTTCTCCGCAAGGACAGCGGGAAGCATGGCAAAAAAAACTACTGCAAAAGCGAAAATCGAGCGCCGGGAATTCATGTTCCTTGGCTACCGTTTTTCCCCCCATTCTGCAAGCCCCGGAGTATTCCACGAACCAACCCTGTCTGTTCGCAGGAACTACTGATTCGTTTTTCGGGATCATTTGTACAGGATTCCTTCACACGAATTGAGCCACCCAATCCGTTGTCCCTGCCTGACTTGGTGACATTATGTCTCGATTAATTATGAGACCTATAGTAAATTCGCAATTCGAATCAGGTAGGCTCAGGTTCAGGCTTTCAAACGGCGTCGAACCGATTATCATTTCAGCCTGATTTTTGCACCGTGGAATCGTCGTCATTCCTATGTTGAAACTCGCAATCAGAACCCAGAAAGATCAACCGCCCGTTGAGTTTGAACTCCGAGGAGACAAAATCACACTCGGGAGGCGCCAAGACAATGATTTTCGGATCAAGGACTCGTATGTTTCGGCTTACCACGCCATTTTCACCCGGATCAGCGACGAAGAATACGAGGTAGAGGATCAGGATTCGTTCAACGGAACGTTCGTGAACGGAATGCGCATCGAAACCGCGGTCATCAAACCCGGTGATTCGTTCAAACTCGGCACATTGCCGGGGAAGGTGTTGAAATTGAATGAAACGTGGGACGGCAAAGTCGACAAATCGAAGCCTAAAAGCCCGACGGTGGTCCCGCTACGCGAACGCAATGTCCCAACGGGAAAGACATTGCCGGTCAAATCTCAGGCAATCGCTTCCGAAGATGACGGGCTGAAGACAAAAAAGATATCCCTACCGGACACCGTTTCCGGAAAATCAGGGGCCGTCCAAAAACAGTTTGCGGGAGATACGGGTCCGACCGGAACCATTCCGGGCCAGCCGTCGATCGAAGAGTTTGATGGGCTGAAACAACAAATTTCCAAATTGGAGGCAGAGCAGGCTGATCTGAAGTCGGCAAAAGCTAAAGCGGAAAAGGAGGCGGAGAAAAAGGCTGCTGCCCTGGTTGAAGTTGAAAAAGCCGAAAAGAGCGATTCAAAGAAGGCCAATAAAGAAACGACGGAACTCAAAGGCCGGATTTCTGAACTGGAGGAAGAGCTCAATGAAGCGAAGGAACTGAAAGATCGGATTGCTGAGTTGGAGGAAAACCTTGAGGAAGCGAATCAATTCAAAAGCCGCGTTTCTGAGCTGGAAGAAGAGCTTAAGAAGACAAAAAAGGCGGCTGAAAAAGAGGCCGGGGCCGAGATTTCCGAACTCAAAAAGGAAATCGAAAAACTTCGCGCGGATCGGAAAGAATCCGAAGAATTGAAGGATCTGCGAAAGACCCTCGAATCCGAGAAGAAAGCGAAAAAACGGGCGGATGTTGTTTTGGAATCCACGAAGGAAAAGCTGGCCGAATTGGAATCTGTACACACGGAAACCAGCGAGCAGCTTTCTGCTGCGAAAGAAAAGCTCGGTGGAATCAATGCCGACTTGGATTACCAGCGAAAGAAAGCGGACGAGTTGGAAGCATACGCGGAAGTGACTCAGGGAGGAGATGAGGCCCTGCACGAAGCACAGGGGGAAATTGCCAAACTGAAAGCCGAGCTTGAAGCGGCTGTTGAAAAGGAAGATGCCGCAAAGTCAGAAGCTCAATCGGAAGTTGATCGATTGCAGCGCGCGCTCGAACTGGCTCAAAAATCCAGCGAGGATGAACTGGAGGCAGCCAGGGCTGAAGCGGCCAAATTCAAGGAATCGGCCGAGTCATCAAAGGCCGGCGGCAGTGAATTGGAAGACGCGCGTGCGGAACTTGACCAGCTGAAGTCCGAAATCGAATCCATCAAGGCCACTTCTGAAACCGAGCTGGAAAAAGCGAGGGCAGACATCGAGAAATTTAAAAAAGAGGCCGAAGAAGCCCAATCTTCGACTGCTTCGGAGCTAAAATCGGCGCAGGCGGAAGTTGAAAAACTGAGAGCCGAAGCGGACGAAGCCACGACGAAGGCGGCGGGATTGGAAGCTGCCCGGGCAGAAATCGAGCAACTCCGGGCAGAAGCGGAGAAGGCAAAATCGGGAGCCGCTTCGGAGATTGAATCTCTCAAACTTCAATTGGACGAAAACCGCAAGGAAGCTGACTCGGCCCTCGAACAAGCGCAGGCAGAACTCGCTCAAGCCCGGGAAGAAGCCGAATCCTTGCGCAGTTCCGCCGAAGAATCGAAAGGGGAATTGGAAAAAGCCCTCGGCAGCGCCAAATCCGAGATTGACGATTTTTCTGCGAAGCTAGGCGCTGCCGAAGCGTCCGCGGTCGCTGCAAAAACGGAGTTGGACACGACTTCCGCGAAGTTGAAGGAACAGGCTGCCGAAATTGCCAGGTTGGAAGCGGAGAAAGAGGAACTGGCATCCGGCACGGCGGAACTGGCAGACCTGAGCCAGTCACTTGAAGAGCGGCGGGAAGAACTGGCGGAATTGAATTCGAAATTATCGGTCGCCAAATCCGAGGCGGAAGCTACGGCTTCTGAAAAATCATCCCTCGATTCTGAGCTGGAGGCTCTGCGCTCTCAACTGGGAGAGGCGAAATCGGAACTCGAAAAAGTTCAGTTGGATCGGACGTCTACAGAATCGGAACTTTCCAGGTTAAGCACCGACAAGGAATCGTTGGCCATGAAATTGTCTGCCGTTACGGCAGATATCGCCGAGCGGGAATGCGAACGCGAACGGCTCGAAGAGGCATCCGCCCAACTGGCGGAAGCAGATCGAAAACTGGCCGAGGCTAAATCAAAAGAGGCTGAATTTACGGAAAAAATCAGCCAGGCAGCCGAAGCGGAGCAGAGGCTCACCGAATTGAAACTCGGGATCGCGGACTGCGAGGCCCGCTACGAAGAGGGGCAGAAAAAACTCGAGCGGAAGCTGCGTGAACTCAAGCTGGCGGAAGACCGGATCGAACTGGCCGGAATGCTCGAAAGTGACATCTCGCAGCGACAGGATCAGCTCACCCATATCAACGGCAAGTTGGAACTGGCCAACAACACAGTCGACCACTTATTGAATGAACGGGAAGACCTCAGCCAGGCCATCCGGGAACTGAAATCAGAAGCCGACAATTTGCAGTCCACGCGTTCCCGCAACGGTTCCAGCGAGGCCGAAGAGGCTAAACGGAGCAAGTTGCAGGAGGAAATCCGGGAATACGAAGAATACCAGAAGATCCTTCGGGAATCCATCCGGCCCGACGCGGCAACGATCCAGGTTGTCAGCCGGCAATTGATCAAAAAGGTCGATTTGATCGATGATTTGATCTCTCACTACTCCAAGTCGAAAAAAGACGAGGAAGTTTGCCAGCAATTGACTGTCCTTCGGGAAAGTTTCCTCGATTTCCTGAGAGACAATTCCATCGACGAATTCTCTTTTCCTCCCGGAACGGATTTGGAACTGGATCTGCGAAAACGAATCAAGATTGTGGAAACCCGGCAAGGCAGCGGAGATGGAACAACCATCCTCGAAACCGTCCGCCCGGGGTATACCTGCCGGGATGATGACCAGGGGGAATTGGTGCTTCGGAAGGCAGAAGTGATCACCCACGGGTAGTGCAAAATGGTCACAAATGACGATTGCATGAAAACTGATTGAGAACGAAGATCCACTTTCCGTCCCGAAACCTCTCCCATCCCCCTTCCCACTCATTCATGGCCAAAGCAAGATTTGTCGGAATCGACCTGGGCACCAGCACGTCCGCCCTCGCCCACGTCAGACCCGATGGTAACCCGGAAATTGTTCCAAACGCAGACGGCGAGCGGCTGACCCCTTCCGTTGTCTTTTTCGATCAATTCGATGGCATCAAGCTGATCGGCTCCGCCGCGCGTGATGGCGGCGATCCGGAGCGAACTGTGCATCATATCAAGAAGCACATGGACGACCCGTCCTACACGGTCAATATGGACGGGCAAAAATGGACGCCGACCGAGATCTCGGCCATGATTCTTTCCAAGCTTAAGAAAGAATGCTCCAAGATTACGGGCGAGATCCACGACGTGGTCATCACGGTTCCGGCCAATTTCAATGAACTGGCCCGAAAAGCCACGGTGACGGCAGGAAAACTGGCCGGTCTCAATGTCATGCGGCTCGTCAATGAGCCCACCGCTGCAGCCCTGTTTTACGCTCAAACTCAGGATATTTCCGGTCGAATTCTCGTGTACGACCTGGGCGGTGGGACGCTCGATATCACCATTCTGGAAGTTGATGGCGACAACATCGACATCCTCCTCTCGGAAGGTGCCCGTCACCTGGGAGGGTCCGACTTTGACGAAGTCCTCCTGGAAATTCTCTCGGAAGAATACCGGAAACAGAATGGCGCCGAACTGTTTTCCAACGAACGCCAGCGCCGGCGCTGCTTGACCCTCGGCGAAGACGCCAAAAAGATGCTCTCCAAACTGCAGAAAGTTTCCGAAACCGTCGGCAACGAGAGCGATGGAATTGCGAGAATCGACCTTTCCCGTCAAACATTTGAAGATGCCATTCAGCGTCTTCTCACCCGGACAGTCATGCTGGTCGAGCAGGCCTGCGATCAGGTCGATCTCAAACCGACCGATATCGATCACGTTGTTCTCGTGGGCGGATCCACCCGGATCCCCCGGGTCGCGGAAATCCTTGAAAAGCAATTTGGCAAACCGCCCGTCTCGTGCGGTAACGTGGACGAATGCGTCGCCCTCGGCGCAGCACTCTTTGCCCAGCGCAGCCGTCGTGTCTCCGAAGTCTGCAACCACAGCTACGGAACCATTGCCATTATCGAGGATGGCTCGACCGGGGAAGCGGTGGTCCAGAATTCCGTCGTCATCCCGAAAAACACGCCCATCCCGTGTTCGATGTCTCAGACCTACATCACTTCGGAGGACAACGAAGAACTCATCGAAGTGGAAATCACCCAGGGTGAGGACACTGATCCCCGCTACGTCGATATCGTGGGAAAAATCGCCCTGGAAGTGCCTCCCGGCCGGAAAGCCGGCTGCGAAGTCACCGTCACCTATTCCTACGACGAAAACCAACGCGTCCGCGCCCAGATTTTCGACGCCGAGTCCGGCCTGAAAAAAGACATCGCCATCGAATACAAAGGGGAAGGCGTACTTTCCGACGAAGACGTCGAACGAAAAACGGCCTATTTGAAACAAATCAAAATCGCCTGAATTCGGAAATCGGGTATTTTAACTGGAACCAATTATGATTAGACGGCTTTTCAAAAAACTGGTTGGCTCCGGGGACTCCAGCGCAAAAGATTCGAAATCCGGAAAAAAGTCAGGTGCTTCATCGGGCGCCGCTGGAAAGAAAGCCCAATCCGCCCCTCCGAAACCCGTTTCCAACAAACCGGACCTGAAGGCAAAAACTCCCGAAGCGATGTGCGGGATCAATCCCAAAACCATGGACAAGGAAGCCATCAAGGAGAAATTGGCCGAACTTTACAGACGCCACAACCACGCGGCCGGCAGCTTGAATGATGAACTTCGGGAGGAAGCCGAGCAAATGCTCGACGCCATTGTAGCTTGCCGCGAGAAATACGTCGACAACGCCTGACGCTCGTTCGCTTCACGAGGGAACTCGCTCCCGCAAGAAGCCCTTCAATGAAAAGGGTAGGTTCGCCGACCCAACCCTGTTCCTTCGAAAAGTCGGAAGACTATTTCTTCCGGAAAATATAGTCGAAGTCCCGGGTCACGGAGACGAACTCCCAGCCCTGGGACTCGATTTCCTTCAGAGTGCGGGGAAGCAGATTGGCGCGAATCGCACGCGGATCATTGAGCAATTTGTCGCGGGGAATCGTGACGTTTCCGTCTTCGTCCGGTTCCAGATTGTCTTCCCGGGCGATGGACGCAAAGCCGATTTCATCCATGCGGGCCGCGTCAACTACGAGATATTCGTCTGAACCACCGCCGGTTCCGCCGCCCATGATCACGAGTGCGATATTGGCGATACCGACGACCAGAATTGCAATGAGGAGGGTTATTACTGTCGATTTCATGTATCAAAAAAAAGATTCCGCGTAACAACGGAACTTGTCGAACCTTACGGAAACGTGACGGAGAAGTAAAGACTCATTCGTTGATTCCAACGCCGGCCCGCAGTTTCCGGCAATAGCTCACCATCAGGTGATCCACCACACAGGCAGGCGGCACAGGCTGCCGAAAAGCCTCGCGCAAGAGATGTAGCGGATCCAGGCTTTCATCAAGACCCGGCTGCACGGAATCCACAATTTGCCCCTGTCGACCCAGGAAAATTCGCGATCCCGAATGAAAAAACTCCCGTTCCCCTGCCCCCGGGTCCGCTGGTGGCACATGCGGAACCAAATCCAGATCATTGATCAGGCGATGATGCGGTATCTCATCCAGCAACTTCGAAAAGCCTGCGTTCCCCGCCTTCGGCGCTCCGAAAGTGACTAACAGATCGGGTCGCTCTTCCACCGCCGCCAAATTGGCCAACGCTCCGCCCAGGCTGTGCCCGGTAAAGACAAACGGTCGGGGCAGCGCGAGTAACTTGTGATGCAGCTTCGGCCAAATCCTTTTGAAAAATATGTCGAACCCAGAATGAACGAACGCTCCGGTGATTCCGCGGTTCCGGTCGATGAATTCCCAGCCCCGGGGCGACGCCGTGAAATTCATGACCCATTGGCGAAATTTGCTCGTACCCCGGAAACACAAAACCGTGAACGGTCGCGAACCCTCCGATTCCCCAAGGTAAATCGAAGCGTGGTTGCCGGTTTTGTGCACCGAATGAATTTCCCGGAAAGTGGTTTTTCCTTCCAACATCGCACGGCGGGGCGGCTTCTCCCGGTTCCAGAATCTCCCGGCTTCCTTGGCATCCGGCGTGTAAGCCAGTCGACACAACTCCGCCAACCACCAGGCATTCGTAACTGAAAATCGATCCAGTTTCCCGGTTTGAAACGGCGGGATCTCCCCCTCAAATTCAAAATACAAATCACGATCCGGAGGATTCAGGACAGCATCCCAATCCGCAATCAACTGCCTCGTTTCGTTGACTAGTCGGTCGCGTTTCCGCTCATGGCCGGGCTGTTCGGGAGAATCCAAATCGGCACAAATTATCACGCAACAGCCATCCGCGCACGTCTGTCAGCTCATTCATGGCACAACAAATTTTTTCGAAACCAGGGGCTTGGGCGGATCCGGTTCAATCCACTCCGCGATTCGCTCTTTCCAGGTCATCGGCGCGGGAGGAAGCCCGGAAAGCCTGATGGGATAGCCAACGAGTTGACCGCGGATTTTCCGGCGCAGTTGCGAAAGCCAATCGGTTAGGTTGGGCGGCTGCCACATGGCATAAAACTCGTCTCCGCTCTTCCGAATCGAATCGTTGTCGGTAATTACGATCGATTTGCCCGGTTTCACCTCCTTCTCCTCCCACCGGATCGATCCGCTGAATCCAACGAGACGCAGCGGATGAACCTTGGGAACCGGATCACCTGCCGAAATGTAGGAGACGGATTGCAGCCCGTTTTCGATGAGGGAAAATTTCAAAACCGAATCCGATTCGTTCGTGAACCGGAAGGCGACCTTCATATTCTCTCCGGCATTCTGGGTGACCGAGACGACCTCAAATCGATAGGGAGAACTGTCGCGTAGAATCAGCCACGCAGCTAAGAGGCCGAAGCAACATAGGCTTGTTAAAATAACCGCCTTCGGTCTGGAAAAAGAGCGGCGAGTCATCTGGCCTGAAAAATAAAATCACGTCAGGATATCATGCAAAACATGACCGTGCACATCGGTCAACCGCACATCGCGTCCAGCGTAGCGATACGTCAGGTCCTCGTGATCAATCCCAAGCTGATGCAAAACGGTCGCCCACAGGTCGAAAAACGTGGTCGGTTTGTCTACGACTTTGTAACCGTAGTCATCCGTCGCGCCATAAACTGAACCGCCCTTTACCCCGCCTCCGGCCATCCAAACCGAAAAGCCGAAGGGGTTGTGATCGCGACCGTCACTGCCCTGCGAAAACGGTGTCCGGCCAAACTCGCCTGTGAAAACGAGCAGCGTTTCATCGAGCAATCCGCGAGCTTTCAAATCGGTAATCAGCGCTGCAA
>JABDJT010000056.1 GCA_013003335.1 Verrucomicrobiales bacterium
GTACTGGTTGATCTCCTTGAGGGTGCCGACCACCTCGTCTTTGAAATCGGAGGCCCGCAGGGGCAGGTAATCCGACCAGGTGTTCGAAATGGTGTGGCCTTCCCGCAGGAAATAGAATAGGTAAATCGGAACGAGGAGCAGGCCCAGGAGGTAGCCGAAAAAGCCGAAGGCACCACGTAATTTCCCCCAGATCCACATCCCGATTTTTTTTCCGATTTCCGGCCCCTCTTCGGAAAGCCAGGTTACGCCCTTTTCAGCGTATTTTTCGACCTCGGGAATGCCGAGTTTTTCCTGCAAATCGCGATATCCATCATTGAAAAACTTCACCACGCGTCCCTGAATTTCTTCCCGGTTTTCGACGAATTCCTGGGCCTGGCCGAGTGTTGGAACGACCACAGCAATGACCAGTCCGGCCATGAAGAGAAGGAATGTGATGTAGACGACGAGCATGGCAATGCTGTGCTTCCACCTCCACTTTTTGGAGATCCAGATAATGACCGGTTCCAGCAGGTAGGCGATGATCCCTGCGACGGCGAGGGGTACGAGGACCGGTTGCAGGTAGCTAAGCACTTCGCCCAGCATCATGATTGCTCCGACGGCGATTGCGCCAATGAGGACGATTCCGAGGGCCGTGAGCGCGCTCCACAGAGTCTTTTTCTGAAACCGGGTGGGGATCGGTTTCAATTCGGTGTCAGGTGATGAATCGGGTTCGCTCAACGGGCTTCAAACTCGCATGGATCGTGCCCCGGCGGCAAGCAGGAATCGATTGCAAAACAGGGCAAAATTTGGAATAGCGGGACGGAAAAAAATTTTATTACAAATTGTGAATAACTTGTGGGATAAACTGGGACTCCCAAGGTTTGAGTCTGGTTTTTCGACTCATCTTCCAGCGGATTTCATAGTTTCTGGAATTGAATGGAATGATCCGGAAAGGTAACCCGAAAAACATCCAACTGAGGCGATCACGTGGGCAAAAGCGACCTTGCCCAAGTAGAATATGGGTTGCAGGTGAACGCTAATGAATAGGCCGGTTCGATCCCGTCGGGTGAATTTTAAAAGGAATGTCAAAAATGTAGCAATCGACTCGAAATTTCACAAAATCAGGAGTCAATCACAGCCGGAATTTTACGACCTCTGGTCAGGATTTTGAATTGTGAATAACCTGGTAAAAAACCCGTTCGGCTTGACTTCCGGTCGTTCCCGCCGACCTCAAACAAATCCCAAATTTTTTTAGAAAAACCCATGTTCGTCGACCACATCAAAATCCATGTCAAAGCCGGAGACGGCGGCGAAGGCTGCTCCAGTTTTCGGCGGGAAGCATTTGTTCCCAAAGGCGGTCCGGATGGTGGAGACGGAGGGGACGGGGGAGATGTTATTCTGCAGGTCGACCCGCATACGGATAACCTGAAGGCCTTTTTCTACCAGCATCATTACAAGGCAGAGAAAGGCCAGCACGGCAAGGGAAGGAAGATGACCGGAAAATCCGGCAAGGATCTCGTGCTGAAAGTTCCGCCCGGCACGCTGGTTTTTCGCGCGGAAAATCCCAATGTGGCTGGCGGTTTGGATGACGATGAGGACTTCGAGTACGACGAGGAGGCATTTGCGGATCAGGAGCCGAATTTGATCGGGAATGAGCTCGACGAAGAAGATTCCGACGCCGAAGGGGAGTTGGACGAAGACGAGGAAGTCGAAATCGAAGAGGAGAATGAGGAACTGGAAGAAAATTTCGACGAACCAATTGCTGATTTGACGGAGATCGGGGAAAAATTTGTACTCTGCACCGGAGGCACGGGCGGAAAAGGAAACTGGCACTACAGGTCCGATACGAACCAGGCACCGGTCGAAACCGGACCCTCAACGAAAGGGGGGGAAGGCTGGTTCTACCTCGAACTGCGAAAAATCGCCGATGTCGGGCTCGTCGGATTCCCCAACGCCGGAAAATCGACGCTTTTGAATGCGCTTTCCAACGCCACGCCGAAAGTCGCGGCCTATCCATTCACAACGCTGAAACCCATGGTCGGCGTCATGGAATTTCCCGGATTTCTCCGCGCCACGATGGCGGATATCCCGGGGCTGATTGAGGGCGCTCATCAAAATGTCGGCCTCGGTCACGAATTCCTGCGCCACATCACCCGCTGCCGCTTGCTGTTATTTGTCGTCGATGCCGCCGCGGTCGATCAGCGCGATCCAATCTCTGATATCCAGAAACTGCGGACCGAGATCAAGTTGTATGACGAGGAACTCTCTGCCCGCCCGTGGTTTATCGTCGCCAACAAGATCGATTTGGAGGAGTCCGAACTGTTTCTCGACGCCCTGAAAAACCGCTTTCCAAAACAGGAAATCATTCCGATTTCCGCCGAAACGGGCGAGGGGCTCGACGAATTGCGCGAGAAACTGAAGGAATTAGTCGGGAAGCGTCCGGAGTAGGAACGGCGAAAAAAGAACAGACAGGGTGTGTTCGCCGAACCAACCCTGTTCATTCTTATCAGGGTCATCATACGGGAGCCGGTCTCCGGCTGTCCTCAGATCGCGGACAAGTCCGCTTCTGACCCTGTTGTTTGTAACCCCTTGTCCGGACTACTTTTTCTTTTTCTTGCGATAAGGGTCGCCTTCCTCGGTTTCGAGCCGGAGTTTGTTCACGTCGTACCCGCGTTTCTTGTACCAATCGATCGAATGATAGCCTTTCGGCTTCACCTTCGAACCGGTGCTGCCGCCCGTGATACGATAGGATCCGGGGCGGTGAACGAGGTTTTTCTCCGGCTCCCGATGATCGGAGTGATCATGCGCACGGTGGTTGTGATACCGGTGGTAGTCATGATGACGATGACTCAGGGGAGAGGCGTAGGGGTGACGTCTGTAGCTGTCGTAAAGTCCCGGCGAATAACGACCCGGATAGTAGGATGGTGAAAATCCGCGGGTGTCGCGATAAACATGTGGCCGAGCGGTGCCATAACTGGAGCTGGTCGCGTAGCCGGAGGATTCGTAAACCACGCAGGACGGCAGGAGAACGCTGGCGGCTGCGGAAAGGATGAGGGGGAGGAGGATTCTTTTCATAAAAAACAGCGAGTCCGGAAGATTGGACGTTCATTTTAGCCTGCCATGCAGATTTTTTCCCAAAAAATCAACCGCGGGTGCGCTACAGTGCTGCGATGCAAATTAACGGCTGGTTTTTCTTCATCGTCATCGCCCTCGTAATCCTGTGGAAGGTCGATTATTTCACGACGCTGCTGAACCTGAAATCGCTCAGCCCGGAAGTGCCGAAGGGATTCGAAGACACTTTCGATGCAGAAACTTACGAGCAGTCACAGGAATACACGCGCTCGCGAGCCGTGTTCGGAGTCGCGGAGAGCGTGTTCAGCCTCGTGCTGTTCTTCGTGTTTTGGTGGCTCGGCGGATTCGGCTGGCTGGACAGCTGGGTTCGCGGATTCAATCAGGGACCGATCATGAGCGGGCTGATTTTTATCGGCGTGCTCTACGTCGCATTCAGTCTCGTGACGATGCCCTTCCAGATTTACAGCATCTTCGGGATCGAGGAGAAATTCGGATTCAACAAAATGTCTTTTGGTCTGTATTTGGCCGATCAGGCAAAAGGATATCTGCTTGCGGCGGTGATCGGCCTTCCAATTCTCGCGCTGATCCTGTGGATTTTCCAGGCCGTGCCGCACGCCTGGCTGTGGGGATGGGGCGCGACGACGGCTTTTTCCCTCCTGCTCGCCTATGTCGCGCCCACGCTGATCCTGCCGTTGTTCAACAAATTCGAACCGCTCGAGGACGGAGAATTGAAAAGCGAGATTCACGCCATGGCGGAGAAATGCGATTACCCGCTCAAGGAGGTAACGCAAATGGACGGCTCAAAACGATCCACGAAATCGAATGCATTTTTCACCGGATTCGGAAACAACAAGCGGATCGCGCTGTTCGACACGTTGATCGCAAAACACACCGTTCCCGAGTTGGTCGCCGTGTTGGCTCATGAAATCGGGCACTTCAAAAAACGGCACATCGTCAAAGGCATGGTCATCAGCATCCTCACGACCGGCGTGTTGTTTTTCCTGCTCGGTCGAATGATGGAAAACCGCAGCCTGTTCGATGCATTCGGCGTCGAGCAGACCTCGGTCTACGTCTCGCTGGTATTGTTCGGCATCCTGATGCAGCCGTTCGGGCAGATTCTCGGTGTGGCAGGAAATGCCCTGAGTCGGAAACATGAATTCGAAGCCGACGCCTACGCGGCAAAAGTTACGGGTGAACCGGATGCGATGATTTCCGCTTTGAAAACCCTCAGCAAAGACAATCTCAGCAACCTCACACCTCATCCGGCCTACGTCTTTTTAAACTACACCCACCCGCCGGTGCCGGAACGAATTGCGGCGCTGCGCGGAACCGCGCCATGAATGCCCTGCCGAATATCAAGGACGACGTGTTTCAACTCACGCCCGAACTGCTCGAAACCGGTCTCGCTGCGTCACGGGAAAGCCCGCGCCGGCGAATGATTCTGCCGATCCACCGCCGCCAGGATGATCTTGTGCAGCGGATGCTGAATTTTCTCCAGCCCGGAACGTACATCCAACCGCATCTCCATCAGCGCGAGTCCGCCACCGAGACGATTTTTGTGATTCGCGGGCGCCTCGGATTTATCCTGTTCGACAATCGCGGTAGCGAAACCTCGGCCACCATGCTCGAACCGGGCGATTTGATCGACATCGAACCCGACATCTGGCACGGGATGGTGTGTCTCGAGCAGGATACCGTGATCCTGGAGATCAAGCGCGGTCCCTACGATGAAATCGAAGACAAAACCTTCGCCGACTGGGCGCCGGGGGAGAACGATGGAGAGATCACCGCGAAATATTACGCCTACCTCGAAGCGATGTTTCCGTGAGCAGAATCAGCCTTGCTCGGCCGCTCTCACGTTGGTCGCCTTCTTGCCGAGGCGATCACGAAGATAATGCAACTTCGCACGGCGGACTTTGCCGCGCTTGAGAATCTCGATTTTCGCAACCTTCGGTGAATGAAGCTGGAACACGCGTTCCACACCCACTCCGTTGGAAATTTTCCGCACTGTGAACGCCTGGTTGACTCCCGTTCCGCCACGAGCAATCACGATTCCTTTGAAAATCTGGATCCGCTCTTTGCCGCCCTCAACCACGCGGGAGTGCACATCGACCGTATCGCCCGGACCGAACTCGGGGACGTCGTCTTTCATTTGTTCGCGTTCGATTTTGTCGATCACGTTCATGGCTCAAAAATGCGTTTACTGGTTCAAAATGGCGCAACCCCCTGATTGTGAATTTATTGCACCAGCCTCCGGTTTCAGCCGGCAGGCGAAAGGGGATGGATTTATCGTTCAATTCCCTGATTTTTCAAGGAAATGGTGCGGTTTTTTCAGAATTGGAAAAACCGTCGTTTCAGATCGAACAGGGTTAGTTTGGCAAACTTACCCTGTTGGTTCGTACGCGCATGCGGACTGTTTTCCAAAACGGGAAACCGTATCGTTTCCACGTGAATCGGATATTGGTCATCGGCGTGATTGTTGCGGGCTTCGCCACGCCCGGGCACGGGCAGGATTTGGCCCGGAAAATCGATGCTCTGATCGATGCCGCGAATGCCGAAGCCGGCCAGCCCGTGGCCGAAATCGCCGATGACGCCGAATTTTTCAGGCGGGTGAATCTCGATTTCTCGGGTGTGATCCCGACGGTGGAGGAATCGAAACAATTTCTCGCTGATACTGATCCGAACAAGCGCGCCAGAGCGATCGACCGGTTGCTCGGGGACACGGAAAACTACGCGCGGCGGATGCGGGAGGCTTTTCACGTGCACCTGATGGAACGGCGGGGCGAAAACAAGCTATGGCAGGCCTGGCTGGAAAAATCTTTCGCCGAAAACAAGCCATGGGACCAGATCACCCGGGAGATCATCCGCGCGGATTTTCGGGATGAACCGAATCGCGGGGCGGCATTTTTTTATACGAAACGGCTCGAGAAATCGGGCCAGAATCCGACGGACTACCCGGGCCTCACGCGCGATGTGGGCCGGTTGTTCCTGGGCATAGATCTGCAATGCGCGGAATGCCACAACCACCGGCTGATCGACGATTACAACCAGATCGATTTCCAGGGGCTGTTTGCCGCGTTTTCCAACCTGACGCTGCTCCGCCTCGAGTATCCTGCGGTTGAGGAAAAGCTCATGAAATCGAAGCTGGAATACGCCTCGGTTTTCACCGGCAAACCGCGCGAGGTCGCCCCAAGAATCCCGGGCCTCGGAGAAATCGAGGTGGCTGTTTTCGAGAAAGGCGAGGAATACGTGCAGGTCCCGGATCGCAAGACAAAAACGCCCGGCGTCCCGAAATTCAGTCCGCTGACTGAGTTCGCGAAGCAGATTCCCGAGTCACCGAATTTTTCGAAAAACATGGCCAACCGCCTCTGGTTTCTGCTGATGGGGCGGGGCCTCGTCGAGCCGATGGATCAGTTCCACAGCGAAAATCAGGCCAGTCATCCCGAGCTTCTGGAATTACTGGGACAAGAATTCGCCACCAAAAAATTCGACATCAAGTGGCTGCTTCGCGAGCTGGCCCTGACGAAAACTTACCAGCGCGCCAGCCGTATTCCGGAAGAAAAAGTCGCGCCGCCCGAGCGATTCGCCGTGGCCGTTCAGCGTCGGCTTTCCGCCGAGCAACTGATGTGGAGCACGATCCTCGCGACCGGCCACGAGCCTGACAACGTTCAGCTCGAAGACATCGAGCCGGAAGATGATGACGCCGATGAAATCCCCGGCCTGCGATCTCGGTTTCACGATGCCATGGCCAACGAGCCCAAGACGCCCGAGTATGAATTTTCTCCCTCGATGAAAAGCGCACTCCTCATGATGAACGACCCGGAAGTGTTGAAATTGATCGACGCGATGGCGGATGAAAACGCGACGGTCGACGGCCTGTATTTGCAAATTTTTTCCCGGCTGCCGGACGCGGATGAAAAGGCCGAATGGACAAAATTTTTAACCGAAGCCAAAGACCGGAGAGCCGCTGTGCGCGACCTGGCGTGGGCGATGTTGACGTCGACGGAATTTGTGGTGAATCATTGAAATGAGCCTTTGCACGCCAGCTGAACACAGCTTTTCCCGCCGCCAGATCCTCGGCGCGATGGGATCAGGCGCGGCGTGTGGATTGATGCATCCGGCGATCGCGAACGAGATCGCGAAGAACAACAAGCAGGTGCTGTTCGTGTGGCTGGATGGCGGAATGTCGCAGTTTGAAAGCTGGGATCCGAAGCCGAACACGCGATTCGGCGGGCCGTTCCGAACGATCCCGACGGCGCTCCCAGGCGTGCATTTTTGCGAGCTGATGCCGCGCATGGCGAAGCTGGCGGACAAGTTGTCGATCGTGCGGAACATGCACACCCAGGACAATTCTCACTCGGCCGGCGTTCCGCGAATCTTGCGGGGCGACCCGGCGAATCGCGGGGTGACGTATCCGTATTTCGGCTCGGCTGTCTCGAAGCTGCTCGGTCCGGGGGAAAGCGGGTTGCCGCCGTATGTCTGGATCAAGCCGGGAAGCGGCGGATTCAAACCGGAGAACGCCGGATTTCTCGGACCGAAACACGGGGCGATTGCGTTTGGCGACGGCAAGCCGCCGGAGAATTTTTCGCGACCGGAGACGATTTCGGATGAGCAGGATGAATTGCGAAATGAGTTGCGGCGCCGTTTCAGCGATCGCTTTGCGAAGGGGCGGAAACCGACGGCGAACGAGGCGCAAAGCTACGTGTACGACATGGCGCGAAAGCTGATGTCCCGGGCCGATTTGTTCGACACGACGAAACTGCCGGAGCGCGATCTCGATCGATACGGCCGGACCGAGCTGGGCCAGCACATGCTCGTCGCGCGGAACATGCTTGAGGCCGGGGTGCGGTTTGTGCAGGTCACCAGCTACGGCTGGGATACCCACGGCGATCATTTCAACGGGTCGGCATCGCTGATTCCGAAATTCGACATGGCGTTCGCGTCGATCCTCGAAGACCTCGAAGAACGCGGTATGCTGGACAACACGCTTGTGATTGCGATGAGCGAATTCGGCCGCACGCCGCGAATCAACGGCCATCACGGCCGCGATCATTATCCGGAAGCCTGGTCGATGGTGATGGCGGGGACGGGACTCGTGCCCGGAGCGGTGATCGGCGCGACCGATGCCGAGGGAATCTACGTCGACGCGCCCCAAGGCCACGACATCGGCTCGGTGTTCCACACCTGGTATCACGCCCTCGGGATCAATTCGATGAAGGAGGAGTTTTACAACGCCGATCAGCCCCTGCCGATGGCGCATCACGAAATGGAACCGATCCGGGAGGTGCTGGCATGAGTGAAGAAGTAGTAGCTTTCGAGCCCAAACCGATCGGAACGATCACGCCGGAATGTGCGCTGACGACGGTGCGCTATTCGCCGTGCGGACGTGTTTTGGCGGGGACGGGATTTGATCAGGCAATTCATCGTTGGGATTTGGCGAAGATGGAAAATCCGGGCGACGAGAAAATGTTTGCGGTTCCCGGTTTGGAAAAAGTGAACGGCCATAACGGCTTTGTTTCGGGGCTCGAATTTCATCCTAAACGCGAAATCGCCTTTTCCGCCGACTCGTGGGGACAACTGAAAGCCTGGCCGTATCTCGCGGAAAAGCCGGAGCCGATTTGGGCGCTGCCGGAGGCTCACGACGGCTGGCTGCGCGATCTCGCGATTGGCGATGACGGCGACTGGATCGCAACCTGCGGCCGCGACGGGATCTGCCGGATTTTTTCGACGATCGACGGTGGTTTGCTTGCCAAATTTGGCGGACACGACGGCGAAGATGTTTTTGCAATCGCGGTTCATCCGTCGGGAAAATGGGCGGTCAGCGGTGATTTGCGCGGCCGAATTTTACAGTGGGAAGTGAAGACCGGGAAGATCGTGCGCGAATTCGACGGTGCGGATTTTCACACGCTGCATCGCCTGCAGGATTTGGCCGGGCTGCGAAAACTCTATTTTTCCCCCGACGGCAATACCCTGATTGCCGGCGGCTCGCTCCCGACGGGCGGCGCGAATTTCCGCGGCCGCGCGCATGTTCGGATGTTTGATTTCGAAAGTGGAAAAGTCGCTCAAGACGTCGTGATTGGCGACGAAGCGAAAGACGTGTTCGCCCACGACGTGGCGCTGCATCCGGAGGGCTGTCTTGTTGCTTGCACGACCGGCCAGAGTGGCAGCGGGAACCTGATTCTGCATCGCCCGGGTGAGGAGGAACCGATTTTCAAATCGAACAAGGGCACCATCAACTGCCACGGCCTCGCGCTTTCGCCGGATGCAAAACAGGTCGCTGTTTCCGCGACGAATCGGGGCTCGAATGCGAACGGCCGGCGTTTGGACAAGGAGGGGAATTACCCGCACAATCATTCGCCGATTTTCCTGTTCGAGTTGGTGTAAAAACGAACCAACAGGGTATGTTCGCCAAACCAACCCTGTTTGTTCGTTTTTCGATGTACCGCCTGATCTGCCTCCTTTTTCTCCTGGCTGCCGCTCCCGTTTTTGCCCACAAAGTCACGGCGGTAAGCGGGCTGACGGATCTGGAGACGAAGGAAGGGACCTACCGGGTGGAATTGAAAATGGAGGTCCAGCCGACAGGCGATCCGAACATTGATGACCAGATTTCGCCGGAGCAGGCAGCCCAAACGTTCGCCGAGGAAGTGGTGGTCATTTATTTCGACGATAGTGAACAGAAGCCGAAAATCGACACACGCGTCGAATCAATGAGCGATGATCAGACGCCGGTGGAGTTGCAGCGGAAAGCGGTTTTTGTGGGTTTGTCAGGAAAAATTCCGGAAGGAGCGGGTGCGTTTATGCTTTACGTCCGGGAGACGACGGATGTTTCGGTGATCATGTTGATCCGAAAAGACGGGAAGGCGGAGCGGCGTTTCCAGGTGCTGTATCCGGGAGATTTTGGACGTCCGGTGGCGCTGGAAGAATCGGGGGAGACGGCTCCCGAAGCCGGGGAAACGGAATCGGGAGAGGAGGCGGCTGAGGCCGGGCCGATCGATTGGGTGAAGACTGGATTTTTGATAGTGTTGCCGGACGGGACGATTCACTGGATTTTCGCGGTATCGCTTTTGCTGCTGACCTTGAAATTGCGACCCGTGATCCGGCAGGTGGCGGTTTTCGTCGTCGCTCATTCCCTGGGCCTGGCGCTGGTCGCCTTTCAGGTAGTGGATGTCGCGCTTGAGTCGTCCATAGTGATGATGGGGCTTGGAATCGCGTATGTCGGGGTTGAAACGATGATGACGGAAAACCTGAAGCCGTGGCGATTGCCGGCTCTCGGCGTCTTCGGGCTGTTTCACGGCTTTGCACTGGGAAAATCGCCGTCTTTTGAAGCGATGCTTGTCGCAGCCGGAGAAGATTTGGCCCCGACGATCGGAGCGGGGATCGGGATCGAGCTGGCGTTCGTGGTGGTGTGGGTGGCCGGATTATTTGTGCTGCGAATCCTGACGCGGCAGGACTGGTTCCGGAAACAGTTTGTGCAGCCGGCCTGTGCGATTTTGACCGGTGCGGGGCTGTATTGGTCGATCAGTCCGTTTTTGTAGGGAGGGGAATCAGTTGCGCGGGCGGCGATTTCGGGATTTCTTAAAAGACCATGGTCCAACTCGCCTCCACAGACCTGCGGGAAGAAATTCTCGCTCTGAAAGAAGAACGGAATGCCGTCATCCTGGCGCACAATTACCAAATTGGTCCGATCCAGGATATCGCGGATTACGTGGGAGACTCACTGGGCCTGTCCTTCCGCGCCCGCGAAACGGAAGCGGAGGTGATTGCCTTTTGCGGGGTGCATTTCATGGCGGAGACGGCGAAAATCATCAACCCGCAAAAGACGGTTGTGCTGCCCGATAAGGATGCAGGCTGTTCGCTGGAGGAAAGCTGCCCGGTCGATGAGTTGGATGCGTTTTTGAAAGAGAACGTGGAGAAAAATTATTACGTGATTTCCTACATCAATTCTTCAGCCGGTGTGAAAGCCCTTTCGGATGTGATTTGCACGAGCGGCAATGCCGTGAAGATCGTGGAGTCGGCGCCGGAAGACCGGCCGATCCTTTTTGTGCCGGATCAGAATCTCGGCGAATGGGTGGCTGCTCAAACGGGACGGAAAATGGATTTCTGGCAGGGGAACTGTTACGTTCATGTGGAGTTCACCCGCGACAGCATTTCGCGGATCAAGGGCGAGTATCCGGGTGCTCCGGTCGTGGCGCACCCCGAATGCACGACGGCTGTCCGGCTGCTGGCCGATGAAGTTTGTTCCACGGAGAAAATGGTGAATTTCTGCCGCGAACAAACCGCGGATAACATCATCGTCGTCACCGAAGCGGGAATGCTCCACCGGTTGCAGAAGGAGGTGCCGGGCAAGAACCTGATTCCCGGTCCGACGGACCGCTGCGCGTGTTCGGAGTGCCGCTACATGAAAATGAACACGATGGAAAAGCTCTACTCATGTCTCGATAAACTGGAGCCCGAAATCACGATGGACGAGGAACTGCGGAAGCGTGCCGAGGCGCCGATTTTGCGGATGCTGGAACTGAGCGAGTGATTCGTTAGGCGAGGATCGGCTTCACGACTTTCCCGTGGACGTCGGTGAGGCGGTAGTGCCTGCCCTGGAAGAAGTAGGTCAGCTTTTCGTGATCGAATCCCAGTTGGTGCAGGATCGTCGCATTTAGATCGTGGACGTGTACTCCGCTGCTTTCGCGGTCCACGATGTTGTAGCAAAAGTCATCGGTTTCCCCGTAGCGCATCCCGCCCCGAATACCGGCCCCGGCGAGGTAGATCGAAAAGCAGCGCGGATGGTGGTCGCGGCCGTAGCGGTCCGGGTTGCCCTGCTTGTAAACGGTCCGTCCGAATTCTCCGCCCCAGACGATCAGGGTGTCGTCCAGCATTCCGAGTCGCTTCAAATCCTGCACCAGCGCGGCGGAACCCTGGTCGACCTCTTTCGCGATTGTGGGGTGCCGACCCGGGAGATTCGAGTGGTGATCCCAGCCCCGATGATAAATCTGGATGAAGCGCACGCCGCGCTCGGCAAGTCGGCGGGCGAGCAGGCAGTTCGCGGCATGGGTTCCGGGCACCTTCGAGTCGGGGCCGTAAAGATCGAACGTGGAGTCCGGTTCATCGGAAACATCGGTCAATTCCGGCACGGACATTTGCATTTGATAGGCCATTTCATAAGCCGAGATGCGCGTCTGGATTTCCGGATCCCCGACGGATTGAAAGCGTTCTTCATTCAGAGCGGCGATGTCATTGAGCAGGCGACGTTTCTCAGCGAGGCTGGTTCCGGCGGGGTCATTGAGATACAGCACCGGGTCGCCAGCCGAGCGCAGTTTCACGCCCTGGTGATTGCTCGGTAGAAAACCGGGCCCCCACAGCCGGGAGTAGATCGGCTGAGCCTGCGAATCCGTGTTCTTGTCGAGGAGGACGACGTAAGCCGGCAGGTCGGCCGATTCAGACCCGAGACCGTAGCTGGCCCAGGCACCAAGGGACGGGCGCCCCGGTTGCTGATGGCCGGTTTGGAAAAAGGTAATGGCCGGATCATGATTGATCGCCTCCGTGTACATCGAATTGATGATGCAAATGTCGTCGGCGATTTTTCCGTGATGCGGCATCAGGTCACTGATCCACTGCCCGCTCTTCCCGTATTGCTGGAAGGGGACGAAACTTTTGGCGACCGGAAAGGATTTCTGCCGCGAGGTCATCCCGGTCAGTCGCTGGCCCTGGCGGATGGAATCGGGAAGTTCTTTCCCGTCGAGCTTTTCGAGCGACGGCTTGTAATCAAAGGTCTCCATCTGGCTGGGAGCCCCGGATTGGCAGAGATAAATGACGCGCTTGGCCCGGGCCGGAAAATGGGTCGGCCCGGTTTGGCCGGGCGGATAACCCGGGCCGTTGTTGGCAGCGAGCGACTTCGCTTGGGATTCTGCTTTTGCCGAAGAACCCAGCATTGCGAGGGCAGCGGACCCGAGGCTCACCCGGCTGGTATCCCGGAGAAAATGCCGGCGTGTCAGGTTCAGGCGAAATTCGTCAAAGGGGTTCATGTCTAGTTCCTGGTGATGAATTCACTGAGGTTGAGGATGATCCGCGCCACGTTGGCATAGGCAGCCAGTTCGGCCGGGTCGTGGTCGGAGACCGGTGCCTTGCCGACTGCGAGAAGTTCCTTCGCAGCATCCGGCTTTTGCGAAAAATGCGCGAGCTGAGCTTGCAGCGCCTTTTCGAGCAAGCCCAATTC
>JABDJT010000058.1 GCA_013003335.1 Verrucomicrobiales bacterium
CCTCCAGGGCTGCCTGCTGGCTCATGATCGGCGCGCAGAGCATGGAATACTGGTGAATTTTCATCATTGCCTCGGTCAGCGCCTCGGGTGCGCAGGAATATCCGAGTCGGAATCCGGTCATGGCGAAGGCTTTGGAAAAACCATGCAGCAGAATCGTTCGCTCCCGCATTCCGGGAAAACTCGTGATGCTGGTATGGCGGTCGCGTTCCATCCCATCGTCACCGGTGTAGGTCAGTTCGCTGTAAATTTCGTCCGAGATCACGATCAGGTCGTTTTCGACAGCGATTTTTGCGATTTTCTCCAACTCCTCCGGAGGCTCGACAGCCCCGGTCGGGTTGGTCGGAAAATTCAACATCAGCACCCGCGTTTTCGAGGTGATAGCTGCCTCGACGTCTTCCGCTTTCAGTACGAATTCGTCTTCCACCCGTGTCCGGATCGGCACGGGGATTCCGTATGCCATGATAATGCTCGGGCTGTACGAAACGTAACAGGGCTCGTGGTAAATCACTTCTTCGCCCGGGTTCAGCAGAGCCCGGCATGCCAGATCGAGCGCCTCCGAGACGCCGACTGTCACGAGGATTTCCCGTTCGGGATCGTAATTCACGCCAAAATGGGAGCCGACGTATTTCGAAATTGATTTTCGCAGCGATAGCAGGCCGAGGTTCGAGGTATAACTCGTTTCGCCCTGTTCCAGCGAGTAAATCGCCGCTTCCCGGATGTGCCACGGAGCGGAAAAATCCGGCTCCCCGACTCCGAGCGAAATCACATCGTCCCGGCCCTGCACGAGCTCGAAAAAATCGCGAATCCCCGATCGCGGAATCGCGGCGACCTGGGTAGCGATCTTGGAATGGATGTTGTCGGACATGAATTTGTGTAAAACGAATGAACGGGTCTATTTGGCGAACGAACAGGGTTGGATCGATTTGTTCAACCACGGAATACGCGGCCCGTGGTGAAATCTTTCCGGCGGGGCTCGAGATTTATGGCGCGACCGCCAGCCGTTTTTGCTCGTGCTCGGCTTCGGCGAGAAATCCGGCCTGCTTGTAAACTTTCAGCTGAAAATGCGTCGCGGTGGACAACACGCCTTCCAGGGTGCTGAGTTTTTCGCTGACGAATCGAGCAACATCCCGCAGGTCTTCGCCTTCGACGATGACAGCGAGATCGTATCCCCCGCTCATCAGGTAGCAGTTCGTGACCTGGTCGAATTTCGCAATCCGCTCTGCCAACCGGTCGAACCCGCCGTCGCGTTCGGGCGTGAGCTTCACCTCGATCAGCGCGGCGACATTGTGGTTTCCCGCCTTGTCGCGATCGATCACGGCGTGGTATCCGAGGATCGTGCGATCCGCTTCGAGGGCTTCCCGCTTTGATTTGACCGTGTCTGCATCCGTCCCCATCCGGTCCGCGATTTCGGAGTCGGAGAGTGTGGCGTCCTGTTGAAGAATTTCTAAAAGCGGGTCCATGTTGAAGAGGAAAGTGCCGTTGGAAACTGTGGTCATTGATGTAACGTGCTGATACCGGTCGCGCAATCGCCAAGCCGGAGTTTTTTCCCGAAGAAATCCTGCCCGAAATGCCCCTGCTTTCCGTCGAAAACCTCTCTATGGAATCCGGCCCCCGCCGGCGGTGGTTCAAATATGGTCTCTCGGGGGAAATGTTGCTCGATTCGGTTTCATTCGAAATTGATCCCGGGAAGTGTCTCGGACTCGTGGGAGGAGAGGCGAGCGGGAAACTGCCGGTGACGTTTGCTCTGCTTGGACTGCATTCGATTTCGGACGGGAAAATCACGTTCGATGGCGAGGATTTGACCAGGTTATCACTCCGGAAATTCCGGCCGTGGCGAAAGCGAATCCAGGCGGTCTTCCCCGATGAATTCGGGCAGCTGACGCCTCGTCATACGTTGGAGCGATCTTTCCGGCACGTTTTGAAAACCTGGTATCCAAAAGCGAAGAAAGAGGAAATTCACAACCGGATTGAGTTGGCCATGGACCTCGTGAAGATGCCGACGGCGAATCGTCACCGGACTCCGCCGGAGTTGGATCCGGCCGAACGGCAACTGATGGCGGTGGCCCGGGCAATGCTCGTGGAACCGGATTTGCTGATCTGTCACGAAGTGACCAAAGGGCTGGATGTTGCCGAGCAGGCTGAAGTTTTGAATCGGATTAGCGACATCCGCGACGCGCTCAACCTGACTGTGATGCTCGTCACCGACGACCTTGCGGTGGCAGATCACATGAGCGATACTATCGCCGTATTGCACCACGGGCGCGTCCTGGAGACAGGCCCCGCAGCCAAGATCGTGCAACACCCCGACCACGATTACACACGCAGGCTGGTTAGTTCGACATTGACCAATTTTCCAACCTGATCGATGACCCCCCTGTTACGCAAATTCCTTGGAATCAACTGGCTGCTATTTGCAGTCATGGTTGGTCTGTTGATTTTCGGCGTGACAGCCATTTACAGCGCCAGCGGCCTGCGATCCCCCGAATTGGCCGACAAATGGCGGGACCAGATCATCTTTGCCACCTGCGGCTTTATTCCGTTTTTCCTGGCTGCCCTCACGGATTACAAGTGGGTCAAATGGCTGGGAATTCCCTTTTACGTTGTCGGGCTGATTCTCCTCCTGATTACCCGTGCCATCGGGGAAGACGTCTACGGGACCACCGGATGGATCCGATTCGGCGGAATCGGGATTCAAACTTCGCAGGTTGCCATTGCCAGCGGGATTATTCTCATG
>JABDJT010000064.1 GCA_013003335.1 Verrucomicrobiales bacterium
AGGAACGGCATGTGAATCAGCATCACGAGAAGGCTCGGGATCCAAAACGCGAGGTAGAGCGTCATCGATTCCGAACTGAAAAACAGGACCAGGCCATAGGTCTCGACAGACTTCGTCAATCCCCAAATCGTGAAGCTGGTGATGATAAAAATCGCGATCGCCCCCGGTGATGGAATTGCGACCCGCTTGGGATGAATCACGAACCGGAGCAGCAGCCATTTCAGCACGAAGGTGAAGGCCAGCGAGAGAAATCCGATCAACCCGAGGATACCGGTGAGGTTTCGATCGGGCGGGACCGGTTCGCCCGGCTCCTGGAGATAGACGATCAGCAAATCAGCCGGCCAGGCGAGAAAGAGGAGAGCCCAGACGATCCAGAGAATGACGATGGTGACTTTCACGGGGACTTATTTTTCCTCACCTTCTGTAAACCCGGCAGCAAAGAACCAGCTCACACCCAAACGGATTTCGAAGTTTGAGATGGGCATCAAACCTCTTCCACTTCAAAGCCCTTCCGATACTTCTTCGTCAAAAACCGGTTCGCCTCCTCCCGATTCCCGATCCGCAGTTTCTTCGGATCCCACTCCAGCGTCTCACCGGGAAACTGCACGGCGATATTTCCCAGCATCACGGCCTCGGTCAGCGGACCGGCATATTGGAAATTGTCGGAGATCTTCGGATTGCCGGCGAGACAGGCATCGACCCAGTCGTGCCAGTGATGCGCTGGACCGGCATCGGGCAGTTGGTAATCAGCAAAATCTTTCTCGGGATACAGCTTGGGAGTTCCCCAGTGCGGGACGAGCAGGTAGCCCTTTTCCCCGACGAGCAGGCTGGCCGGCTGCAACAGGTCCTTGCCTTTCGGGACGCCGGGATAATTCCAGTTTGGCCGCAGGCCGCCGTCGTACCACGTAATTTTCAAGGTGTCCCCGGCAGTGAATTCCGTGCCGGGATAAATGAACTCGATCTGTTCGCGGGCGGGCCAGATGTCATCGTTCATGCCGGAATGTTCGGCCTTCACCGTGATCGGATCGGTGAGGTTCATCGCCGTGTAGAGCGGGTCCAGCAGGTGACAGCCGTTGTCGCCCATCGAGCCGGAGCCGCACCACTGCCAGTCCCGCCAGGTGAAGGGGTGATAGACCCGGTAACCGCCCCAGTCGCGAACTTCCTCCGGTCCACACCACACGTCCCAATTCAGGGAATCGGGGAGCGGATCGGATTTTGCGGGAGGATTCAGCAGGCCGGAGCGCCCGTGACCCATTGCGTCGATCCAGGTGTGGACCTCTTTGATTTTCCCAATCGTTTTTTCCTCCTGCACAATCAGTTTGGTCGTCCGGTATTGCGGTTCGGAATGAATCTGGTTGCCCATCCGCGTCACGCAGCCGGATTTTTCAGCCAGCTTCGCGATTTGCCGCGCTTCCCAAACGGTGTGGGTGAGCGGCTTCTGGCAATAGACGTGAATGCCGCGCTTGAGCGCTTCCTGCGTGATGACGGCGTGGCTGTGATCCGGCACTGTCACATTCACTGCGTCGATTTTGTCTTCCATCTTGTCGAACAGCTCCCGCCAGTCCGAAAATTTCGGCAGACCCGGCCAGCCTTTTTCGACTTTATCAAGCCGGGTGGAATCGACATCGCAAAACGCGACCATTTCGACCCGGGAATGAGAACCGATCGTGGAAACGTCTTTCCAGCCCATTCCGTTGCAACCGATCCCGGCGAAGCGCAGTTTTTCTTTCTTGGCCATATGCAAGGGAGGGTGGCAGAAATTCAGATTTCAGGCGAGACCGCGATGGCGTGTCCAATTTCGCGGGTTTCCCGGCTCCAAATCCGGAAAATCGGGTCCTGAATGAGCTAATTGGGCAGTTTTGGGCCTGTTTTTCTTATATTATTTATAAAAATTATTGAAATTATAATCAGTATGGTATAATATCACTTCAACACAGCGATCGTAAGAGACGCTTGTTTTTGTGTTGAGGGGTTATAAAAGGTGGCGTCATCCGATGGATGGCGCCGCTTTTTTTTGGCCGATGACTCCGGATCGAATCAACCCTGTTGACTCGCCGAACATACCCTGTTGATTCGTTGCGGGGTTGTTTCGCACTTCCGCCTGACTCGTAACCATCTGAAAAGCTCATGCTCACGACCATTATCATCCTCATTATCGTTGGAATCGTGGCTCTCCTGTTTGAGATGGTTTTGCCCGGGGGAATTCTCGGTGTGTTGGGGGGCTGCTGCCTGATTGCGGCTGTCGGGATGACCTTTTTCCAATACGGTGCCGGATGGGGGCTGGCCTGCCTCGGGTTTGTTGTGGTGTTGGGGCTTGCCTTTACGTGGATTTGGATGACGCAGTTTCATCGGCTCCCATTCACACGAAAACTGGTGCACCAGGCCGAGGTGGGAGTGGATCAGGAACTGGAGCACAAGCAGGAACTGACCGGCAAAACCGGGACCGCGCTCACGGATATCCGGCCCTCCGGCCACGCGAAGATCGACGGCGAAAAGCTCGACGTGATTTCCGAGACCGGAATTATCGAGAAAGGGGCAGAGATCAAGGTGGTGGAAACCCGGGGACCGAGTGTGATTGTAAAGGTCGCAGGCTGAGCCGAAAATCAGCGCATCCCCCGCCGCAGCTGGGACGAGGCATTCGAGGAACCGCCACCGGCGTCCCGATTGGAAGCAGTGCCGGTTCCTTTTGCCGGACCGCCGCCGAACAGGCGGCGCTTTTCTTTCACCTTGGCCCATTCGTCGAATTTTGGATCCTGAGGCTGCAGGGACGGAACCTGGGGGCCGCCGGGATTGGTCGTGGGCGGGGTGGAAGCGATCGGCGCTGCGTCTGCGGCCGAAGTCGTCAGGGAGTCCGGATCGTTCTCCATTTCCGGGGTGGATTTGCATCCGGATACACAGCAGGCAGATGTGACTGCGATCGCGAGCGAAAAGAGAATTTCGGTAACTTTCATCAAGGACTTCATTTCCCAATCCGACGCTGCTGTCAACGCGATTCGATGGCGGAATTGTTCTGCATAGGCCGGTTGAAGTCTTCGTCTCACTTTTGCAGCTCCCGTGAAATCGGGGGCTTTTCTTCAACTGAAACCTGAACAAAAGGAGTCCTGATGAAGAAACAAACACCATCCTCCTCAAGGGATGGGCAGCCGCGGCTCCGGTCGCGGATGGCCCTGATTGCTCTCGCGGCGACAGCTCTTTTCGGGCTGTCATCCTGCCATTACTGGCATGGCCACGGGGGCTATCATTCCCATTGGGGAGGGCACTACGGCGGTTCGTACTACGGCGATGGCGGTGGTTATCACTGCTACTGACCGATACGGAATTCTCCGGCGGCGGCCGGGTGGGGGATCGGGATTTCGTTCCGGTCCGCGCCCGGTTTCCGCGAACCGCCGCGGGCTCTGTTTCGAGTCAACAGGGTTGGTTCGTTTTCTGTTGTTTTCGCGTTCGGCTTTGACACCCCCTGAAACTCGCCGACCTTACGCGCTTCATTTTCCGCCGCCGCGCGGATTGCATCGAATGAGCGCTCCCGAATTTCAGCCCCAGATCGATAAAGCAGCCGTGCTGCTGGAGGCGTTGCCGTATCTGCAGAATTTTCGCGGCGAGACTTTCCTGATCAAGGTTGGTGGATCGGCGATGGATGACCCGGACAAAGTCCGCGCGCTCCTTCGGGATATTGTGTTTCTTGAAGTGGCCGGGATCAACCCCGTACTGGTTCACGGCGGCGGCAAGGCGATTTCAGCGGCTATGGCGGAAGCGGGTCTCGAGCCGGAATTTCGAAACGGGTTACGGGTGACTTCGGACGAGGCGATGGACCTGGTGGAAAAGACGCTCAGCGGTACGATCAACCCGGGCCTGGTCCGGTCGATCGAAGAATTCGGAGGCACCGCGCTCGGCGTGGCAGGGAATGAAGTGTTTGTCGGCGAACGGGTGCCGGAGCTGGGCCGGGTCGGTACCGTAGTTGATTTTGATCTCGGGAAAGTGGAAGCCGCGATTTCGACGGAAGTCATTCCGGTCGTGTCGCCGGTCGCTTCGGAAGTCGAAACGCAATTACCGCTGAACGTGAATGCCGATCTCGCGGCCAGCGCGCTCGCTGCGAAGTTGAAAGCCGCGAAGCTGGTATATCTCAGCGACGTGATCGGGCTTTGCGAGGACAAGAACGATCCTTCGACGCTGATTACCTCGGTGCGGTCCGATCAGATTGAAACCATGATCGAAGACGGGACGATCGCCGGGGGAATGATCCCGAAAGTGCGGTCGTCGGTCGATGCGCTGAATGCCGGGGTGGGCAAAGTCCACATGATCGATGGGCGGATCCGGCATTCGTTGTTGCTGGAGATTTACACCGAGTCCGGAATTGGAACGGAGATTGTGACCGACTGATGATTTCCGACGAAACAGCTGCGCTCACGGAGCAATTCCTGGTTCCGAATTACGGTCGATTCCCGATCGCGTTCACCCACGGAAAGGGCTCGCGAATTTGGGATGAATCCGGTCGCGAGTATCTCGATTTCGGGATGGGAATTGCCGTCTGCAGCATCGGTCACGCGCACCCGAAAATGCAGCGGGTCATTTCCGATCAGGCCGGCAAACTGGTGCACTGCTCGAACCTGTATCACATTCGGCAGCAGGCGGAACTGGCCCGGTTCATTTCAGAAACCGTCGTCCGGCTGACCGGCAAATCCTTTTTCTGCAACAGCGGCGCGGAGGCGAACGACTCGCTGATCAAGCTGGCCCGGAAATTCGGGCACGACGCGGAAACCGGACGGTTCGAGGTGGTGACCTGCTCCAATTCCTTCCATGGCCGGACGCTCGGCGGAATCGCAGCGACCGGGCAGGAGAAAGTGAAAACCGGGTTTGCCCCGTTGCTGGAAGGGTTTCATCACACGCCACTGAACGATTGCGATGCGCTTCGCGAAGTGGTCGGGCCGAAGACGGCGGCGATTTTGTTCGAGGCGCTCCAGGGTGAAGGCGGGATCAACCCCGCGACGCCGGAATTTTTCCAAACCGCAATGGATTTGCGGGAGGAACACGGGCTGCTTGTGATGCTCGATGAAGTGCAGTGCGGCTTTGGTCGGACCGGTGATTGGAACGGTTATGAAACCGCCCTTCGCGGAGCGGACCTCGATTTTCAGCCCGACGCGATCAGCTGGGCGAAAGGCATCGCCGGTGGATTTCCGATGGGCGCAATCTGGGTCGGAGAACGTTGTGCCGACACGCTGGGACCGGGGAGTCACGGCTCGACTTTCGGCGGCACGCCGCTCGGGTCCGCTGTCGCGCTGGCCGTTTTGGAAACGATCGAAGAAGAAAATCTGGCGGAAAACTGCGGGCGGCAGAACGGCCGGATTCGCAAGGCGGTGGGAAATTGGAACACGCCGTTCGTGTCTGATCTGCGCGGGCTTGGGTTGATGCTCGGATTTGTGCTCGACGAAAACGCTGTCGGGAAAACGTCAGCTTTCGAGGAATCTGATCGCGAATCGGCCAGCCTGTTCCTGGTCGATCAGCTGACCGATGCCGGGCTTTTGACGGTCCCGGCCGGGACGGACGTGGTCCGCTGGCTGCCTGCGATGAACGTGACCGACGCCGAGGTGGACGAGGCGCTGAAGATTTTTGAAACTGTATTGAAAGACCTGAAGTGATGGAACATCTGCTTGGAATCGAACCCTTGACCGGCACGGAAATCGAGTGCCTGATTGATCACGCTGTCGAATTGAAGGCGACGCGTGGCGCACTCGATGAACTGCCGCTGGCCGGCGAAACCTGGGCAATGATTTTCACGAAATCCTCCACCCGGACCCGGGTGAGCTTCGAAGTGGGCGTCCGCGAGCTGGGCGGCTCGGTCTTTTTCCTGAATTCCAATGATATGCAGCTCGGCCGCGGCGAACCGATCAAGGACACCGCCCGTGTCCTCGGCCGGATGGCGCACGGGGCAATCATCCGGACCTACGATCAGCAGGACGTCGTGGATTTTGCGCACTACAGCGGCATCCCGACAATCAACGCGCTGACCGACGAGGAGCATCCCTGCCAAATCCTGGCGGATTTGCTGACAATCCAGGAATTGTGCGGTGGCTGGGTCGGGAAAAAAGTGGCCTTCTTCGGTGACGGGGATTGCAACATGGGCCGGTCGTGGGCCTGGGCGGCCGTGCGACTCGGGTTTGAATTGGTGGTCGCGGCTCCGGCGGAATTTCAGCTGAAGTCCGATTTCCAGGACTGCCTGCCGGACGACGCGCCGGTGACGGTGACAGACGACCCGAAAGCGGCCGCGGAAAATGCCGATGTCCTTTACACCGACACGTGGGTCAGCATGGGCAAAGAGGACGAAGCTGCCGACCGCCTGAAAATTCTCGCGCCGTTTCAGATCAACGACGAGCTCGTCGGACTCGCGAACTGCGGAGTGATCGTGCAGCATTGCCTGCCGGCCTATCGCGAAAAAGAGATTTCCGAATCCGTCATGGAAGCGCACGCCGATGCAATTTTTCAGCAGGCGGAAAACCGGCTGCATGCACAGAAAGCGGTGCTGGCGGCGGTTTCGAAATAGAGGTCGTAACACGCGTGTTACGATTTTTCCCGGGCGAAGAGCCACTCCCAGAGTTCATCCTTCGCGTAGGCGGGCGTCCAGGAATTGTGGCCGACTCCGGGGAACTCGGTGTAATTCGGCTCGCCGCCGGCTTTTTTCAAAGCCTCCACCATTTCGCGACTCATCGAAACCGGGACGGTGGTGTCTTTCTCGCCGTGAAAAATCCAGATCGGGATTTTTGCGAATTTTTCAGCCTTCGACGGATCGTATCCGCCGCAAACCGGCGCTGCTGCGGCGAATAAATCGGGACGTTGCCCGACCGCGCCGAACGTGCCAAAACCGCCCATCGACTGACCAGTGACATAGACTCGCTTCGGGTCGATCGGATGATCTTTCAGCAGTTTTTCGATCAACTCGAAGACATCCGGCAGGCGTCCTTCTCCACGAAGCCGCGCAACCGGCTGCCATGTTTCGGCTTTAGCACAAGTCGGTGCCATCACGAAGCAGGGATACTTTTTGCGCATCTCGGGCTTTGCGAGCACGCCGTTCGCGGCGCAATTTCCGGTCCAGGTCGTTTTTCCGCGCCCGCCGACGCCGTGCAGGGTGATGACGAGCGGATATTTTTCGCCGTCCTTGACCGTTTCCGGTTGGAGCAGCGCAAATTTCAGTTTCTTTCCGGATTTCCCCGTGAACGCCGATTTTTCGAAATCAGCAGCCGAAAGGAAGGCCGGAGCGATCAGGCCAGCGAGGAGAAGCGGTAGAATTTTCATGGCTGAGGGGAGTGGAGTTTACCATTCGTCTGTCCGGAACGGAACGGCGGGGAGACCGGCTTTGTTGTAAAGATTCGCGCCTTCGGGATTGTGGGCGTAAGCGTAGCGGACTGCGACCGGCGCGGGAACGTTCGGGGAGCTGACGACCACCGTGTCGCCCTCAATTTTCGCGTCGGCCCAGTGAAATTTTTTGTCCTCACCGGCGATGGCAAACTGGCTGAGCTTGCCGGTGGCCGAGATGTCCTCG
>JABDJT010000078.1 GCA_013003335.1 Verrucomicrobiales bacterium
GTCTTGCGCCGTTTTTTTTCCGTCATCCTGTCCCTGCACGGGCAACAAGCTCAGCACTACCAAACTGGCGATCACCGGGAGCTTTTGCCGATCTTTCACGCGGTGACGTTACGACGAACGACGCGCGAGTCAAAAATCCGATTCACCAAACCTATCCTGTTGAATCGTGAAAGCTCTTGATCGCCTTCCCCGCTGCCCGTAGCTTCTCCGTCCCGTGAAACACAGACTTCTTCTTTTTCTCTTTTCCGCCGTTGGACTTGTTGCGTTTTCCAGCTGCGTCTCCAACAACAACCAACCGGCCAACGCAGGAACGACTGCCACAACCGGCAATGGTCCAACCGCGGCAGACACGGCAGCCCCCTCTCCTCTACCGGCGGTTGGGACGAAAGCCACGACACAAACAGGATTGCAATATGAAGTTTTGCGATCCGGAAACGGGAGGCGCCCGAAGAGTTTCGAAAAGGTGAAAGTGCACTACCACGGAACGCTACTCGACGGCACAGTTTTCGACAGCAGCGTGCAGCGCGGGGAACCGATCACCTTTGCCCTGAACCAGGTCATTCCCGGTTGGACCGAGGGCCTTCAACTGATGCCGATCGGCTCAAAATTCCGCTTCACCATTCCGCATTACCTCGCCTACGGGGTGGAAGGAAAACCGCCGACGATCGGGCCGAGAGAAACGCTGATGTTTGAGGTGGAGTTGCTCGATATCGTCCGCTGATTCGCGCATTTCCGGCGGAAAAATTCTGTTCAAGCGGAATCCGGTGCCCGAATCTCGCGGCATGAAATTCCGACTTTTTGCAACCGTTGTCGCCTGCGCAGCGACCACCGTTTTCTCCGCAGCCAAGCCGCACGTCATTCTCGTAATGGCCGACGATCAGGGGTGGGGAGACATGGCCTACAACGGGCATCCGCTGGTGAAAACGCCAAATTTCGACGAAGCAGCCAAGTCCGGATTGCGGTTCGACCGATTTTATGCGGCTGCGCCGGTTTGCTCGCCCACGCGGGCCAGCGTTTTGACGGGACGGACGCCGAACCGAATGGGCGTTTTCAAGTGGGGCTACCCCATGCGGCCGCAGGAAACGACGCTGGCGGAAGCCCTGAAATCAGCTGGCTATACAACGGGGCATTTCGGGAAATGGCACCTCGGATCGGTCCGGAAAACCAGTCCGGCAAATCCCGGGAACAACGGCTTTGATCGCTGGGTCAGCGCTCCGAATTATTACGACAACGATTCGCCTCTTTCTGATGAAGGCACGGCGATTGAAACTAAGGGTGAAAGCTCAATAATCGCGGTCGACTTCGCGCTGGAATGGATGGAAGACGCGCTGCAGAAGGATGCTCCGATCTTTTCGGTAATCTGGTTTGGTTCTCCACACGGACCGCATCGCGCGGCGGAAGAGGATGCAGCGCACTACGCCGATCAGCCGAAGAACGTGCAGAATTTTCTCGGGGAAATTACGGGAATGGATCGCGCGTTCGGAAAATTGCGGGACAAGTTGGAAGAATGGGGGATCCGGGAGAACACGATTTTGTGGTATTGCAGTGACAACGGCGCCCTGAGAAATATCGGGAGCACCGGTGGTGCACGCGCGCACAAGGGCTCGGTTTACGATGGCGGGCTGCTAGTTCCATCAATCCTCGAGTGGCCCGCGAAAATCACGAAACCGAATGTGATCGCGGAGACCCGGTGTAACACGTTCGATATTTACCCGACGATATTGGAAATTGCGGGTGTGAAGGTGGAAAAGCAGGCCCCGCTGGACGGGATTTCCCTCGTGCCGCTGATCGAGGGAAAGCCGATTGAAAATCGAAGGGCGATGGGTTTTTGGGACACGATCAAACCGGGAATCGGGACGCCCTCGGACCGCTGGATGACGGAATTGCTCGAAGCGCAGAAAGCCGGCAACGATTTGCCCCCCCACCCTTCGAGCGCGAAAGCCGCGGAGCTTCCTTCAAATCCCGCGCCGTTAGACTCGTTCCCCGGACATGCCGCCTGGATTGACGGAAACTGGAAACTGCATCGAATCCAGAACAAGGAGGGTGGTGTGAAGTTGGAGCTTTACAACCTGGAACAGGATCCAGCGGAGGAATCGGACGTGGCCGGAGAGAAGAAAGAGGTGGTTTCCAGGATGAAAACCGAATTGGATGGCTGGCTGAAATCGGTGGCTGCGAGTTACAACGGCGCCGACTACGAGTGAACAGGGTCGGTTCTCCAAACAGACCCCTTGGTTCGTGCTTCAAGCCGCAGCGGTTTCAGCGTGATCGAGAACGGATCGAACGGTAGCGGCCATTTTTTCGATCTGGTAGGGCTTCTGGACGAAGCCATCCGGGACGGTTCCATTTTCATCCTGGAAAGTTTTCAGGTCGACGAGGTAACCCGAGCAAATGAGTACGGGGACGTAATCAAACCGCTCGCGGAGGTGGGTGAATGTTTCGTTTCCGGACATTCGCGGCATGGTCATGTCGAGCATGACCAGGTCGATTTCACTGCCTTTTTCCTCGTAGATCTCGAGAGCTTCGACGCCGTCGCCTGCGGTGAGAATATTGTATCCCAGTTTTCGCAGTAAGGTCTCGGCGACGCTGCGGACAACGGTTTCGTCGTCGACGAGCAGGAGGGTTTCGTTTTTCCCTTTTCCGACGAATTCAGGCTTCGTTTCGGTTTCGGACGAAGCGTCCGTTTTTTCCGTCCAGGGCAGGTAAATGTGGAAAGCGGTTCCTTCTCCGGGTTCACTTTCAAACGTGATCCATCCGCCCAGCTGCTTGGCGATTCCGAAACAGGTCGCGAGGCCGAGGCCGGTTCCTTTGCCCTGTTCCTTCGTAGTGAAAAAGGGATCGAAGATTTTTTTCTGGATCGCACGCGGAATTCCTTCGCCGTCGTCTGCCACGGTAATGCAAACATGGCGGCCTTCTTTGGCATCGGGATGAGCAAGGGCTTCTTCAGCCGAGACAACCCGGTTTTCGGAGCTCAAAGTGATGTTTCCGCCATCGGGCATCGCATCGCGGGCGTTGACCGACATGTTCATGATGATCTGGCTGAGCAGGCTGGGATCGCACAGTGTCAGCCATGGATCGGAATGGAGTTCGGTCTGGATCGTGATGGACGGGTTGATTGAATGCCGAAGGAGTTCACTGACTTCGGTGGCCACTTCGTTGGCATTGCACGGGCGAAGTTCGATGTGGCTCCGGCGGGAGAATCCGAGCAACTGCTTGACGAGATCCGTTGCGCGACCGCTGGCCTGCAAGGCGTGACGAAGGAGGTCCTTGTTGTTGGCGTGATTTTCACCCAGATGCTCCATGTCGAGTAGAGACAGGTGTCCGGTAATTCCGGTAAGCAGGTTGTTGAAGTCGTGCGCGACACCCCCGGCGAGAGTGCCGATGGCCTCCATTTTTTGAGACTGGCGGAGGTTATCTTCAAGGCGTCTCGTTTCAGTCAAATCTCGCATCACCCAAAGTCGGCCGCCGGTATCTTCGTCGTCTCCGATGATGGGGGTCGTGTAGAGCGAGACGACGCGGTCCTCGGTCTCTTCTTCCTCGATAGGCACGGTGATATCGAATTCTTTTTCAAACACTGCTTCCGGAGAAAGGATCGCCTGAAGAAGTTCCTTCCGATCCTTCTTGCGAGTTACACGCTCCAGCAGATACTCGCGCAGGTCCATTTCATTGAAACCAATCCGCTCGAGGTTATCCGGTAGATTCAGCATCTCGATGAACACGGGGTTACTCATCACGACGTTCTGATTTTCATCGGTCAGGAGAATGCCATCGAGGGAGTTGTTAAACGCCGCCTGGAGCCTCGCTGCGGAAATCTTGAGCTGCGCTTCAGATTCTCGAAGCTTTACCGTTCGTTTCGATACCAGGAATTCAAGGCGTTCCTGGTGACCCTTCAACTCCGTTACCATCTGGTTAAAAGATTTCGCCAACTGGCTCACTTCTTTGACTCCCCGACCTTCGACCGCCCGCTTTTCAAGATCGCCGCCGGCGACGGCCCGGGCTGCCTCGTTCAAATCGATTACGGGCCGGGAAATCCGTTCACCCATCACAGCGCCGACGAAAATGGCACAGGCGATCGTAAAAACTGTGATGAGAAGGATCATCTTCTTCAGCTGGCTGAGGAATCGATTGACATCAGTTGTCGGTTCCAGGGCCAGCAATAACCAGGGAGAACCGACCTGGGTGGCTTCTGCAGGAATGACATTGACGGAGAAGAAGTGTTCCTCTCCGTGAACGTCCACATGTTTACCGGTTGGAACTGCCGTCCAAGTGGCAATGTTGGTCTTGTTCCCGTCAAATTTCTCTTTTACGGGATATCCTTCGATTGAGGAACTGATCACATTGCCACGGTGATCCATCAGGATCAGGCCTTCGGTGGTTTCGTTCGTGACGCCGGTAATCAGGTCGGAAATTCTGCCAAAATCGAGGCTGGCTTTCAGAACGGTCTGGATGTCCGCGGTGTATTTATTCCGAATCGGCAGGTAAACCGAGACTTCCAGGCTGCGTTCGTCCCCCTCTTCCCGGGTCCTTGGAATTTCCGGATTACTGACGGCTTCCACGCCATTGCAGGCATCCCGAAATTCAACGGAGTGATCAATCGCTTCCGAGTGAATGTTGGTGGAAAACTTAATCCGCTTATCGGTCCCATAAACGGAAAAATCAGAAAACAACCGGTAATTGGCGAGCAGCCGCTCCAACTCTCCCAAAGCCATCACTTCGTCGCCATTCGGATCTGTCAGGAGAGGGTTTGCCTGGAGGGCTCCGAGATCCTCCTTGGCTCTCTTCATCAGCATTTCAACATGCTTGGTGCGCTCCCGGTTCAGCTCGGCAATCTTCTCGATCTCGGATTTCCTGATCGAATTCCCGATGCTCTCATACATGAGGTAGGACAGGGACACCAGGGGGACGAGGCCCACAAAGAGCATGAATCCGAGGAACTGCTTTCTCAGCGATGAAGACATGGTTCCTGCTTTTGTGTAGGATCCGGAAGAATTGCATCCGCGAGCCCCGAGGGGTTATGCGCCTCCAGTTTAGCCTGGAGGCGCAAAGGGCTTTTATTCGTTGCTTCCTCCATTTTGGGCGACGCTCACCCGAAGCGCATCAATCAGATCTTTCATGATCTGGTTGGTTTCGCGCTCCCGACGGGGGGTCGGCAAACCGTAAAATTCGCATTTTGCCATCAATTCCTTGGGGGGGAAAATCGTGGTATCACCTTTGAATTCTTCGTCCAACAAATCCATCGCAACCTTGTTGGGAGTTGCCGTCCAAAGATATTCCGCATTCCGGGCGGCGATATCCCCCCGGCTCATGAAGTCGATGAATTTCATCGCATTCTGCGGGTTGTGGGCATCTCTCACCACCGCGAAACTGTCCACCCAGAGCGGGGCACCTTCACTGGGAATGAAGCAACCGACGTTTTCGTTTTCATCAGCAAGAACGAGCGCATCGCCGCTGTAGCACATCGTTGCCCAGATTTCCCCGGCCACGAGTTTTTCCGTGGCAATATCAATATCTGTCAGCAAAGGCGCGTTGGACTTGGCAGCCTCTACCAGGCGGGAACCCGTCTTACGAATTTCCTCCACGTTCTCGGTGTTCGCCGAGTATCCGTTGGCCAGCAAAGCAGCTGTAAACAGATCATCCTTGTCCTCAAAGAGGGCAACCTTGCCCTTGTACTGCTCATCCATGAGCAAATTCCAGCTCTGTTCCGGATCCGCAATCTTGTCGGTGCGGTAGGCAACGAGGAGAGACCCCCACAGGTAGGGGACCGAATACTGGTTCTGCGGATCAAAGTCACGATTCAGGTACAGTTCATCGATGTTCTTCACATTCGGAATTTCCGCACTGTCAATTTCTCTGACAAGCTTCCGGTCGATCAATTCAGCCAGGTTGTAATCATCAACAACCACCACATCATATTTGTCGGGCTGCGAACGAAGCAGTGCCTTCATTTGAATCAGGTTGTCGTAGTATTCGAATTCAACATTGACCCCGGTTTCTTCCGTGAATTGAGCCACAACCTCTTCATCGATGTAGTCCTCCCACGTAAAAACCACGAGCTTCTGCTTGTTATCAGCTGTTTCGGCTCCGGCACCGTCGGGAGCTGGATTCGGTTCGCTCTTTTCGCAACCGGCTCCGAAAATCAGGGCACAGAGGGAAAACAGAGCAAGAATTGAGTTTTGAGTATATTTCATAGCATTTTTGATGTTTTAACTTCCTTTCACTTACGAATTTTATGTTAATTATGGTAATTATCAATTTTTTTCTTTAAATATTTCGATGTCTTAACCTTTTCAGGCCCGCGAAAATTCTCATTTCGCACAGTCATGTAGTTGAAACACAGCTGTTCTCTGCTTCTCTTGCCACCCACTTATCACCTCATGAAACGCTCATCTTTCATCATCCTTCCCACCCTGGCAGCTGCTGCCTTGGTCAACCCGATTTTTGCCGCACCGCCAGTCGATTTCGAAAAGGACGTCAAACCAATCCTGGAAGGTGCCTGCCTCCACTGCCATGCGGAGGACGCCAAGGAAGATGGTGGCGATTATTACATGAATACCAAGGAACTCGCCTTCAAAGGTGGGCCCAGCTACGGCAAAGACGTCATCAACACCAAGGACCCCCAGGACAGCCC
>JABDJT010000091.1 GCA_013003335.1 Verrucomicrobiales bacterium
GGGCCAGACGGCGAATATCGCGGACCAACATCCGGAACGGGTCGCCGCGATGCAGGAGTGGTACGAAAACTGGTGGGCCGAACTCAGCCCGACGTTTTCGCGGACGTCGGAAATTTACGTCGGCGCAGACGAAGCGCCCGAGGTAAACCTGACCGCACTGCAATGGATTGATGCCGCGCCGCCGTGGAATCAGGGACTCATCCGAAAAGCCCCGATCGGTGGGAAAAGGGCCGGGACAAAATTTAACGGACATTGGGCGGTAAAGGTCGTCAAAGACGGCACCTACGAATTCGAGCTCCGCCGCTGGCCCAAAGAATCCGGTCTGAAACTGCGCGAAGGAACGCCTCCCCATCCGTCCGAGCCCGAAACGTTGCCGAGCTATTCTGCTCCCGCAGGCCGGGCAGTTCCAATTGATTCAGCGACGCTGCGAATCAATGGCGAGGACTTGGAAACCAAACCGGTTACGGATGACGATTCGGTTGTTCGATTCACGCGAGAATTAAAAAAAGGTTCCCACAAATTCTCCCCGCTTTTCACAGTGGAAGACGATCAGGGAGAACCCGGCCAGGAGTTGGGCGCCTATTACATGACGGTGAAACCCGCCCCGGCTGCCCGGGCCGCGGCCGAAACGAACCAATAGGATTGGTTCGTTGAACATACCCTTTTAGTTCGTGCCGCCATCTGGAATGGGATTTGCTTTTGAGAGAAGGTAATCGATGGGATGACAGATGGACTGGAATGACGTTGAACAAAAACTAGCGGACCTCTACCCGGACGCGGATCGCAGCCGGCTTCTCGCTGAAATTCAGGAGGTGGTTGAGGAGTTTCGGGGAGCCGCTGGAACTGAGAGCGTCAGCGAAAAAATGCGTTTCGATCAGTCTTCCGCCTGTCTGATCACCTACGCCAATTCGATCGCGGAACCCGGACGCCCGACCCTGGAGACGTTGCGGGAATTTTTGCTGGAGATTGATCTCACCGATCTGACCAACGTTGTTCACATTCTTCCCTTTTACCCGTGGGACACTGATCGCGGCTTCTCGGTGAAAGACTATCGCAAGATCGAAGACGACTACGGATCGTGGGACGATATCGCAAAACTGGCCGGCGATGTGGAACTGATGTTCGATTTCGTGGCGAACCATGCGTCGATCGACAATCCGCTGATCCAGGGATCACTGATTGCGCGTCACCTCGACGCTGACGATTCGCGTCGTGCGGAGTTTGTCGATCGGGAGGATTTCTGCCTCGCTTTTGAAAAATCGAATCCCCCGGAAGACGGGCAGCTACAGGCCCTGGCGCGGCCCCGTCCTTCGCCGGTGCTTGCGCCGTATGTGGTGATCGAGCGGGAAGGCGAACTTCGCGCCGTCCTCGGGCAGCCAGAGGAATTCGCCGATTCTGCCACGATTCTCGGCGAAGGGCTGGTGTGGGCGACATTCTCCCGCCCGAACAAACCGGACGGGTCCGAGGACACCCGCCAGATCGATCTTAATTTCGCCAACCCGGCAGTCCTGATCGAGGTGCTGAAAATTCTGCTGTTTTACCGGGAAAAGGGAGGATCGCTGATCCGCCTCGACGCGATTGGCTACCTGTGGAAAAAGCTCGGCTCATCGTCGATTCACGAGCCGGAAACCCATCTTGTTCTCGAACTGATTTATCAGCTGTTGAGTTACGCCACGCCCGAGACCATCACGATTGCCGAAGTGAATGAGCCCCAGGCGAATGCGTTTACTTACCTTGGTGAGCCGGGTCATCCGGAAGCGGACTGGGTGTATCAGTTCACGCATTTTCCGCTCGCCCTTCACTGTCTGCGGACGAACGACGTGACCGAATATGTCCGCTGGTTGCCGACCGCAGCGGAGGCGAATGGCCGGCAGTTTGTCACCACGCTGGGCACGCACGACGGCATCGGGATGAAACCGGTTCGGGGGATTCTGGAGGATTCCGAAATTGATCAATTGGTGGATTACCTGATCGACCATGCCGGTGGTTTGCCGAATCACGCCAGCCTGCCGGGCGGTCGCCAAATCGTTTACGAAGTCTGCACCACGCCGTGGTGTGCGATCAACGGCGCCGAGCCACCGGAGGATGATGCGGCGTTCGAATTGATGCTCGACCGCTATCTCGCTGTGATTTCGCTTAGTTTCCTGGTCCGTGGTTTGCCCGCGATTTACATCAACGGAATTTTCGGGACCGGGCCTTACCTGCCCGAATCCGGGCTCGAGGAAAATCGGGAGATCAACCGCGAGGTCTTCGAAAAAGACCGCCTGTTCGCAACCCTGGACGATTCGTCTCATCGGCATTCCCGCGTGCTCCAAGCCGTTCGCGAATTGCTGGCCGCTCGTTCCCACCACTCTGCATTTTCACCCAACGCGCCGGGGGTGGTTGTGTTGGAAAGTGGATGCTCTTCCGTATTGGCCGCGCTACTGCCATCGAATGAAGGCCCCGATCTCGTTCAATTGGTCAACCTGTCTTCCGGGCCCGCCGAGGCTCGTCTCTCATTGCCTCGTGAGAAAACCGGCCTGGCCAAAGTCCGCGGAAAAGGCGACCGGCAGGCGGAGTCCGGTGGGACCGAACTCGTCTACCCGACGGCGGCGTTCGAGACAGCGTGGTTCGAAGTGGCCTGACGTGAATTTTGACGTGGATTTGGATCATGGACACTCCGGTCTGATTGGGCCTATGGATATGAGGATGAAAATCTGTTTCCAGGTAATTGCGCTGTTCATCGCCGTTTCAGGCACTGGTTTCGCACAGGAAAAGCCGGAGGATCAGCCAACCAACTTCGTCGTCTTCCTCGCCGACGACATGGGTTGGGGGGACTCAGCGACCTACGGGCACCCGCTGATTAAAACGCCGAACCTCGACAAGCTGGCTTCCCAGGGAGTGAAATTTACTCAGTGCTATTC